>WQVT01000028.1 GCA_009785715.1 Acidimicrobiaceae bacterium
CGCGACGCCGTGACGCTGCAGGCCCGGCGCCACGTCCACGGCAAGGTCGTGGTCACGTTGTGACTCAGCCAGGTTGTGATTCAGCCAGGTTGTGACTCAGAGCGCCGGCCCGAACATACGCTCTCAGGCGGTGATGGCCTTCGTCGATCGACCGGATGCCGGCCGCCAGCTCGCCCAGCACCTCGTGGCGCGCAACCTCCGGGACCCCGTCGTGCTGGGCCTGCCACGAGGCGGCGTGCCGGTGGCCTACGAGGTTGCCCGGGTCCTCGACGCGCCGCTCGACGTGATCCTGGTGCGCAAGCTCGGGGCGCCGGCGCAGCCGGAGCTCGCGCTCGGCGCCGTCAGCGAGGACGGGGTGCGGCTCGTCAACCGGCCCCTGGTGAGGTCGCTCAGGGTCACCGACGAGGCGCTGGCGGGCATCGAGGCTCGTGAGCGGGCGACGATGGAGGAACAGGCGCGGCGTTTCCGTGGAGGACGGCCCGTCGAGCCGCTGGAGGGACGAACGGCGGTGGTGGTGGACGACGGCGTCGCCACCGGCGCCACCGCACGGGCGGCCTGCGAGGTCGCCGCCGGCCGCAGGCCGGCCGGCGTGGTCCTGGCGGTGCCGGTGGCGGCGCGACGGGTGCTGGCGGAGCTACGCCGGAGCTTGGACGTGGTCTGCGTCCAGGCCCCGATCTTCCTGCAGGCGGTCGGGCCGTGGTACGAGCACTTCGGCCAGACTTCGGACGAGGAGGTGGTCAGGCTCCTGGAGCGTCGGGCTCGTGATCGGTCCGCCTAGCCTCCGGGTGCTCGCGCCGGTCGTCGAAGTGGTTGGCGAGGGTTGCCGCCCCGGCAACGATGGCGAGGAAGCCGACCATGACGAGTGTCCAGAACACCACCGGCCAGGGGTCATGGGGTGGGCCCCCGACTCTGGAGGCGGTCAGTATCACCCAATGGCTCACACCCGGAGCCTACCCACTGCAGGTCAGACGGCTGAAGTTCGAGCAGGCGGAGTTTCAGGCGGGGAGCACCGGGCGGTACTCCGGTTCCCAGCGCAGCCGGGAGATCGCCTCGGTGGTGTGCGCCGCTGCCGGCGTGCGCGCCACGCCGTCTCGCCGTGCAGCCTCGGCCACCGCCACGGCGACCGCCAGCGAGGTGGCACGGAGGTCGTGCACCTGTGGCAGCAGCGAGGCGCCGAGGGTGGTGGCGTCTACCAGTTCGGCCACCGCTCCCGCTGCGGCGGCCAGCATCGCGTCGGTGATCCGGGTCGCGCGCGAGGCGATGACCCCGAGACCGATGCCAGGGAACACCAGCGCGTTGTTTGCCTGGGCGATCTCGTACGTGACGCGGTCGTAGGTGACCGGGTCGAAGGGGCTCCCGGTGGCCACCAGCGCCCGGCCGTCGGTCCACTTGACCAGGTCGGCGGGGACCGCCTCCGCCAGGGCCGTGGGGTTGGAAATGGGCAGGATCACCGGCCGCTTCACGTGTGCGGCCATCTCCCGGACGATGTCCTCGTCGAAGGCGCCGGTGCGGGCGGAGGTGCCGATCAGCACGGTGGGTCGAACCCGTCGCACGACCTCGTCCAGCGCTATCCCACTGAAGTGGTCATCGACAGAGAGATCCCGCCGCCAGCCCGCCACCTCGGCGTCCGACCGGGCGTAGGGCCGCTGCGAGGGGCGGACCTCGGGCGTGCTGTCGGTGATGAGGCCGAAGCGGTCAACCGCCCAGAAGTGCCCGGCCGCTTCCTCGGCGCTCAGGCCGGCGGCCAGCAATGAGTGGCGGAGTTGGTCGGCGATCCCGTTGCCGGCCGTGCCCATGCCGAAGACGACGACCCGGTGCTCGCAGAGAGGGATCCCCGTGGCGCGCACGGCGGCGAGGACGGCTGCCAGGTTGACGACACCCGTGCCCTGGACGTCGTCGTTGAAGGTGAGGACCCGGTCGCGGTAGCGCTCGAGGAGACGCCGGGCGTTGGTGACCCCGATGTCCTCCCAGTGGAGGATGGCGTCGGGGAACAAGCGGGTGACGGTCTCGACGAACCGGTCGAGGAAGTCGTCGTAGACCTCCGCCGCCACCCGGGGATGCCGGTTCCCGAGGTACAGCGGATCCTCGAGGAGCGACGGCCGATCCGTGCCGACGTCGAGCATGACGGGAATCGCCCGGTCGGGGCGGATCCCGCCGGCAGCGGTGTAGATCCCGAGCTTCCCGACGGCGATGTCCATGCCGCCGACCCCCCAGTCCCCGATGCCGAGGATGGCCTGGGAGTCGGTGGCCACGATCAGGTCCACGTCACCGGGCCGGAGGCAGGTGTCGAGCAGCGCCTCCTCGATCCGCTCCGGCTGATCGACGGAGAGGTACACCCCCCGCGGCCGGCGGTACTCCTGGCTGTAGCGCTCGATGGCCTCGCCGACGGTCGGCGTGTAGACGATCGGGAGCATTTCGGTCAGATGATCCGCGAGCACGCGGTAATAGAGGACCTCGTTGCGGTCCCGGACCTCCCCGAGCATCACGTTCTTCGCCAGGTTCGACGGCAGATCCCGGTACTGGCCGTACACCCGTTCCGCCTGCTGTTCGAGGCTGAGGTGCGCCGGCGGGATGAGGCCGGCGACGCCGAGGGACCGACGCTCCTCGTCGCTGAACGCGGTGCCCTTGTTCACCCGGGGGTCAGAGAGGATGTGGCGGCCTCGCAGGCGGGTTCGCCAGGCCCCCGACCCGTCCGTCCACGCGGTCGGGCCGATGCGCCGGCTCGGCCTCTCCGTCTCTGCGCTGTGTGCCACCCGGGACTACTCCCTGCCGTTCTTCTGAATCTGCCGCTCTGCAGAATCGATGGTTCGCTGAACCGGGGAGTCATAGTGCCTCATCAGGGAGCGCAAACCGGGGCGCGCCGCTACCGTCGGTGGGGTGACCGCAACGCTGATCCCGCGTCAGATCCTCTTTGGCAACCCCGAGCGGATCAGTCCCGCCATCTCCCCCGACGGGACACGCCTGGGCTGGATCGCCCCGCGGGACGGGGTGCTCAACGTGTGGGTGGCGCCCCTCGACGACCTCACGCCAGACAACCTGACGACGGCCGAGGCGGTCACCGACGACCGCGACCGGGGGATCCGGCGCTTCGCGTGGGCACACGACGGCCACACGCTCCTCTACGTGCAGGACCGGGGCGGCGACGAGAATTGGCGGCTCCACGGCGTGGACCTGACCACGGGCGTGACGAGGGATCTGACCCCCTTCGACGGCGTGCAGGCGCAGCTGGTCGCCCTCGACCACCTCCATCCGGAGCACGTGTTGGTGGGGCTCAACCGGGAAAATCCCGAGCTCCACGACGTGTACCGCCTGGAGCTGGCGACGGGCGAGCTGACGAAGGTCGCCACCAACCCCGGGTTCGTCGGCTGGGTGGCCGACGCCGACTTCGTGGTGCGGGCGGGGGTGGCGCCCACCCCCGACGGCGGGACGGTGCTGATGGTCCGCGACGCCGCCCCGGGCAGGGATGAGGGTGCCGGCGAGTGGCGGCCGTTGCTCACCGCCGGCCCCGAAGACGCCCTGACCACCGCGCCGCTGGCCTTCTCACTCGACGGCTCCACACTGCTCGCCATCAGCTCGATCGGGGTGGACACGGGGCGGCTGGTCCGTCTGGACGTCACGACCGGCGAGGAGGTCGAAGAGCTGGCGGTCGATCCGGCCGCCGACGTCGCCGGGGTGGACCTCGACCCCGACACCCGTCTGCCGCGGGCGGTCACCTTCGTGAAGGACCGCTCGGAACTGGTGGTGCTCGACCCGGCGATCGCCGGCGATGTCGAGGCGCTGTCGGCCTGGCACGAAGGCGACCTCAGGCTGGTGGCGCACGACGACGCGGACGCCAGGTGGCTGGTGGCGCACGTCGTCGACGACGGGCCGGTGACCTACTCGCTGTGGGACCGGGCGCGCCGCAGCGCCACCACCCTCTTCACCCACCAGCCGGCGCTCGAACGCTACGAGCTGGCCACGATGGAGCCCTTCAAGGTCCCCGCCCGCGACGGGCTGACGCTGCAGGGCTACCTCACCTGGCCGACCACCGTGCCCGAAGGCGAACGTCGGGGTCTGCCGGCGGTCGTGAACGTCCACGGCGGCCCATGGGCCCGGGATACCTGGGGCTACGACGCCGAGGCGCAGTGGCTGGCGAACCGGGGCTACCTCTGCATCCAGGTCAACTTCCGGGGCTCGACCGGTTTCGGCAAGGCGTTCGTCAACGCAGGGAACCGGGAGTGGGGCGCCAAGATGCACACGGACCTGCTCGACGCGCTGGGCTGGGCCATAGACGAGGGCTATGTCGATGCCGAACGGGTCGCGATCTACGGCGGTTCGTACGGCGGGTACGCGGCCCTGGCCGGGGCGGCGTTCACCCCCGAGGTGTTCGCGGCGGCCGTGGACATCGTCGGCCCGTCGAACCTCATCACGCTGATCCGCTCGGTCCCGCCCTACTGGGCGCCGATGATCGCCCAGTTCCACACCCGGGTCGGCAACCCCGACACCGAGGAGGAGTTCCTCTGGTCACGCTCGCCGCTGTCCCGGGCGGAGGCGATCCGGATCCCGATGCTGATCGCCCAGGGCGCCAACGACCCCCGGGTCAAGCAGGCCGAGTCCGAACAGATCGTCGCCGCCCTGAAGGCCGCCGGCGTGGACTACGAGTACCTCCTGTTTCCCGACGAGGGCCACGGTTTCGCCAAGCCGGAGAACCGGTTGCGGTTCTACGCCGCCGCCGAGGCGTTCCTCGCCAAACACCTCGGAGGCCGTGCAGAACCCTAAGCCCTGATCCTCGCTAGGCCGACCACGTGATCCGGGGGGCCCGTCCGGGTAGTCGGGGCCGGGGCCGCAGGTGCGGCCGGGAAGATCGAATCCTCCGAGGTGGATCGGCCCTGCTTCACCGTCGCGCGGTCGCTGACCCGATGCCCTTGTTGTGAGCCAGAAGGGGCGTTGTGTGCCAAAAAGTCCGTATACCGCGCGTTCTGGGACACAACGACGGCTTTGGCTCACAACAAAGCGTCGCCACCCAAGCCCGGCGTCGCCCCCCAAGCCCGGCGTCCGGCCTCCTCCGCTACCAGCTCCCCTTGTGCTCGGGGACCCGGAAGGAGAGGGGCACCATCACGAACAACAGGGCCCCGACCACGACCCACAGAAGGTGGGCCTGGGTGACGGCGGGATTGCCGCTGCGGTTCAAGATGGCGGTCGCGATCGAGACCGAGAAGATGATGCCGACGTAGGAGAACATCTGCCGCAGCCCGGTGATCGCCGCCACGTCATCGGGTGCCACCTGCAACACGGCGTTTCGCGACGCCGGGCCCATCACCCCGACGCCGGCACCGGATATCCCGGCACCGAACGCAAGCCAGGTGTAGGGGCTGATACCCGAGGGCGGGGCGATGGCCATCAGAGCCGTACCGAGCGCAACGATGCTGAAACCCGTGATCAACGGGAGGCGATAACCCGATCGGCGCAAGGCCATCGTGGCGAGTGCTCCCATCGTCATGGCGGCGAACCCCCGGGCGGTGAGGAGGGTCCCGGCGTCGAGCGCCACCAGGTGATAGCGCTGCTCCGCGTAGAGGGGCGCCAGCGTGGCCGCAATCCCGAAGCCCAGGCCTCCCCACAACGCGTTGATCACGTTCATGATCGCGAACCCCCGGGCACGGAGGAGGCGCATCGGGATGAACGGGTCGGCATCGGTGACGGTGTGGCGGGCGAACGCGCACAGGAAGGCGATGCCGGCGATCGTCGGCACGAGGAAGACCGGATCGGCGAAGGTGGTCTTGGCGTTGCCGATGATCGTGATCCCGAAACTGAGGGCGAGGATGAACCCGGTCATGAGCATCAGGCCCCGCACGTCGGTCCGGCTCCGCTTCCCCTGCTCCGAGGTGGGCACGAACTGAACGATTCCCCAGAGCAGGAGGATCCCCAACGGGACGTTGACGAAGAAGACCCACCGCCAGGAAAGGTAGCCGACCAGCAGGCCGCCGAAGACCGGGCCGACCACCTGGCCGCCCGAGGCAACCGACCCGAAGAAGCCGAGGGCCCGGTCCCGGTCCTTGCCGAAATGCTCGGCCACGATGCCGGCGGCCGAGGGCTGCAGCGCACCGCCGCCGAAGGCCTGGATGGCCCGGAAGACGATCAGCAGGTAGATGCTGTTGGCCAGCCCGCAGGCCAGCGAGGCGGCCGTGAACAGCGCGACGCCGCCGAAGAAGACCTTCCGGCGTCCGAGCTGGTCGCTCACCCGGCCGGCGATCGGCAGTGCGACGATCATGCCCAGGCTGTAGATGGTGATGCTCCAGCCGACCCAGTTGATGCTGGCGTGGAGGCTCCGGTGCATCGCGGGCAGCGCCGTCGCCACGATCGTCGTGTCGACCGAGCTCATGAACAGGGCGATCGCCACCACCCCGAACAGCACCCGCCCCGACACCGCCCGGGCTGGGCCAGCCTCGGCCGCGCTTGCGAGTGCCTCCGTGGGTTTGGCGACGGTATCGGACACGGTTCGGGCTACCAGTTCCCCTTGTGCTCGGGGACACGCCAGACGAGGGGCAGCATCACGAGGAGGAGGAGGGCGACGGCCACCCACATGATGTGGGCCTGCGTGAGGCCCGGATGCGGGCTGCGATTCAGGATCGCCGTCACGGTCGAGACCGTGAAGATGATCCCGATGTAGATGAACATCTGCCTGAGCCCGCTGATCGCCGCCACCTCCTCGGGGGCTACCTGGAGGCAGGCGTTGCGCGACGCCGGGTTGGCTGCGCCGTTGCCGACCCCGGTGATCCCGGCACCCACGGCCAGCCACAGATAGGGCGTGATCCCCCAGTGCGGGGCGATGGCCATCATCGCCATGCCGCCGGCGACGAGGATGAACCCGAAGGCGAGCGGCATGCGGTAGCCCGTGCGGCGCAGCGCCAGGGCCGCCATGGCGCCGACCGCCAGCGAACCGACCCCTCGGGCGGCGAGCAGGGTCCCCGCGTTCAGGGGATTCAGGCCGTAGCGCTGCTCGGCGTAGAGGGGGGCCAGGGTGGCCATCCCGAATCCGACCCCGCCCCAGCCCATGTTCTGGATGTTCATCACGGCGAAACCACGGGCCTTCAAGAGGCGCGCCGGGATAAACGGTTGGGCCGAGTAGAGGGTGTGGAAGACGAAGAGGACGAGGAGGACGAGCCCCACGAGGACGGGGGCGAGGAAGATCGGATCGACGAAGGTGGTGCCGCGGTTGCCGATCTGGGTGATCCCGAAGGTCGCCGCGAAGACGAACCCGGCGAGGAGCATGAGCCCGCGCACGTCGACCCGACTCTTCGTGCCGAGCCGGGACTCCGGGATGACCCGCATCATGGCCCACAGGAGCACGATCCCGATCGGGACGTTGACGAAGAAGATCCAGCGCCAGGACAGGTACCCGACGATCAGCCCGCCGATGACGGGACCGACCACCTGGCCGCCGGAGGCGACGGTCCCGAACAGGCCGATGGCGCGGTCCCGGTCCTTGCCGAAGGATGCGGCCACGATGCCCGCCGCCGAGGGCTGCAGCGCCCCGCCGCCGATGGCCTGGATGGCGCGGAAGACGATCAGGAGGAAGATCGAGCTCGCCAGCGCACAGGCCAGCGAGGCAGCGGTGAACAGCGCCACGCCACAGAAGAACACCTTGCGGCGCCCGAACTGGTCGCTGATCCGCCCCGACACCGGGAGGCTGACGACCATCCCGAGGCTGTAGATGGTGATGCTCCACCCGGCCCAGTTGATGCTGGCGTGCAGGCTGCGGTGGATGGTCCCGAGCGCGGTGGCGACGATCGTCGAGTCGATCGAGCTCATGAACAGGGCCACGGCGACGACCGCGAACAGCACGCCCCGGGGGGCGACCCGGGTCCCGGTCCCGGCGCGTTCGGGGGTCTGCGTGATCGCGCCGGTGGTCACTTTCTTAGCTTAGCTAAGAACTACCCGGCATAGCTACCCGGACTACCCGGGGAACGGAGCGATCCGGGAGAGGAGCCACCCGGGAGAGGTGACGCTCCCGCCGGCGGCCTCGACCCGCCGGCCGAGCTCCCGGTCCGCGGAGACGAGCAGGACCGGTGCCCTTCGGGCGGCGGCGTCGGCCGCCACCGCCACCAACGTGTCGTCGCCGGCGCGGGGAGCGTGAACGATGAGGACGTCGTCGGCGACGCCCTCGCCCACGCCGGCGCGCGCCGCCCCCTCGAGCACCACCACGACCGGCCCCTCGAGGCCGCCCGCAGCGGTCGCCGCCCGGAGCCGCGAGACCAGGTCCCGGGCCGCCCCCGGCCGGTCCCGCCACCAGCCGGTCGGCCGTGACCCGACGACGTTCGCCGCATCTACGAGCAGCACTAGTCGTAGTAGCCGGAGTGGATGTAGACGCAGGGGATGCCCTCGGCACGGAACATCGCTGCGTTCCGGCGGTCGTCCTCGAAGGCCAGCCGCACGTCGTAGCCCGACTCGACGAGCCGGCGCACCGAGCGGCGTTTGAACTCGTCCCCGAGCCCGCGGTCGGCCTCCTCGCGCATGATGAGCAGGTCCCAGCGCACCCCGAAGCGCTCCAACCACAGAAGGGTCTGCGGTCGTACCCGCACCGGCCGGGCGGTGAGCAGCACGATGACCAGGGAGGGGTCGAGCAACGAGACCAGCCGCACGATCTCGTCGATCGGCTCGTCGTCGCCGCAGGCGGCGAAGAAGCCGGGCCAGTCCTTCCGCTCGCCCTCGAGGTAGTGCTGGCGGCCGGTGGCGTCGGAGAGGACGCCGTCCACGTCGACCACGACCGTCGCGCCTAGGGGACGCGGCCCCTCACGCCACCGCCAGGTGTCCGGCCCGGTCTGCAGCGGATCGGTCTGCAGGGGATCAGTCGGCCGGGGTGGCGCCGGCGGCCCGCTGGCGGATCTCCTCCACGACCCCCGGATCGGCAAGGGTGGTCGTGTCCCCGAGGTCCCGGCCCTCGGCGACGTCCTGCAGCAGGCGGCGCATGATCTTGCCGCTGCGGGTCTTCGGCAGGTCGTCGGTGAAGATCACGGTCTTCGGACGCCCGAACCGGCCGATCTTCTCCGCCACCACCCCGCGGAGTTGTTCGCCGAGCTCGTGCTCGGGCTCGAACTCGGATCGCAGGGTGACGAAGGCGACGATCGCCTGACCGGTGATCGGGTCGGCCGCGCCGACGACCGCCGCCTCGGCGACCCCGTCGTGGTCGACGAGCGCCGACTCGACCTCGGTGGTCGACACCCGGTGCCCGGACACGTTCATCACGTCGTCGACCCGGCCGAGCAGCCACAAGTAGCCGTCCTCGTCGACCTTTGCGCCGTCACCGGCGAAGTAGCGGCCGGGGAAGCGGCTCCAGTAGGCGTCGAAGTAGCGCTGCGGGTTCCCCCAGATGCCCCGCAGCATGGACGGCCAGGGGCGGGTGAGCGTCAGGTAGCCGCCGCCCTCCTTGACCGGGTTGCCCTGGTCGTCCACCACCTCGGCCGCAATGCCCGGCAACGGGAACGTCGCGGAGCCCGGCTTCAGGGTGGTCGCCCCCGGCAGCGGGGCGATCATCGCCGACCCGGTCTCGGTCTGCCACCAGGTGTCGATGATCGGGCACCGTCCCCCGCCGATCGTCTGGTGGTACCAGATCCACGCCTCGGGGTTGATCGGTTCGCCGACCGTCCCGATCAGCCGCAGGGAGGAAAGGTCGTGGCCGGCCGGGTGCTGGTCGCCCCACTTCATGAAGGACCGGATCGCCGTCGGTGCGCAGTAGAGGATCGTCGCCCGGTACTTCTCGACGATCGACCACCAGCGGTCGGGTGCGGGGTAGTCGGGCACGCCCTCGTAGAGGATGCTGGTGGCAGCGTTGGACAAAGGTCCGTAGACGATGTAGCTGTGGCCGGTTACCCATCCGACGTCGGCCGCACACCAGTAGACGTCCTGGTCCGGCTTCAGGTCGAACACGTATTTGTGCGTGTAGACGACCTGGGTCAGGTAGCCGCCCGTGGTGTGCATGATCCCCTTGGGCTTGGCGGTGGTCCCCGAGGTGTAGAGGAGGTAGAGGAGGTCCTCGGAGTCCATCCGCTCCGGCTCGCAGACCGGATCGGCGTCGGCGACCACGTCGTGCCACCAGTGGTCGCGGCCCTCGGTCATCGGCACGGGTTCCGTCTCCCCAGCACCACTGACGCGCTGCACCACCACGACGTCGGTGATCGACGGTGTGTCGGCGAGCGCCATGTCGGCCGCCGGCTTCAGCAGGTTGGGGCGACCCCTGCGCCACCCGCCATCCGCCGTCACGAGCACTTTGGCCTCGGCGTCGTTGATCCGGTCCTTGAGGGCGTCGGAGGAGAACCCGCCGAAGACCACCGAATGGACCGCCCCGATGCGGGTGCAGGCCAGCATGGCCACCGGCAGTTCGGGGATCATCGGCATGTAGATGGCCACCCGGTCGCCCCGGCGGACGCCGAGACCCTTCAAGACGTTGGCGAAGCGGCACACCTCGTCCAGGAGGCTGGCGTAGGTGACGACCCTCGTGTCTCCCGGCTCACCCTCGAAGTAGTAGGCCACCCGGCCGCCGAGGCCGGCGGCGACGTGGCGGTCGAGGCAGTTGTACGACACGTTGAGCTTGCCGCCGACAAACCACTTGGCGTACGGCAGGTCCCAATCGAGGATCGTGTCCCACTCCTCGTACCAGTCGAGGAGCTCCGCCGCCTGGCGTGCCCAGTGGCCCTGCCAGTCGGCCTCGGCCTCTGCGTACACGTCGGCACTGGTCACCAGTGCCTGGTCCCTGAAGTCCTTCGGCGGCGGGAATGTCCGGTTCTCCAGGTACAGCGCCTCGATCGCGGGCCCACTCGCTTCGTTTGCCATCTCCGTAGTCTGTCAGGCAGTCACCGCCGAAGCGACTGCCCCCGCGTAGAGCTCGGTGGCACGCCAGCAGTACCAGGCCACGAGGCTCCGGTGCGGGTGGAAGGGTTCCCCGAGCGCCTCGAGCTGTTTCGGGGTGGGGGTGGGGATCCCCCAGGCCAGGCCGAATCCCTTGCGGACGCCCAGGTCGCCGGTCGGCCACACGTCCGGGCGGCGGAGCTGGAAGAGGAGGAACATCTCCGCCGTCCACCGACCGATCCCCCGCACCGCGGAGAGGCGGGCCACGATCTCGTCGTCACTCTCCCGGCGGAGGCCGCGGGGGTCGAGGACCACGGTCCCATCGAGGACCTTGGTGGCCAGGTCCTGGAGGGAGAGGAGCTTGCTGGCGGACAGGCCGGCGCCGCGCAGCGCCTCGGCGGGGGTGGCCAGCATACGCTCGGGGGTCACCTCGTCGTCGAGGGCCTTGACCAGCCGGCCGTGGATGGCGGCCGCGGCCGCACCCGCCAGCTGCTGGTGGGTGACGGAGCGCACGAGCA
>WQVT01000029.1 GCA_009785715.1 Acidimicrobiaceae bacterium
GACCCGAGAATGACCATGGAGTTGATGTACACGGACAGGGGCTGGCCCAGGGCGTGCTGGACCTCCCGGATCAGATAGGTGCCCGGCGCGATCCGGGTCGGGGCCAAGGGCGCAGAAAGCGCTATTTCATCAAGCATCTTCGACTCCATCTGTCTTATTTCGTCAACGGCGCGGGCCGGTGACCATCCGGCTGAACTCCTCGTCCGCGCAGAAGACCGTGCCGGTCTGCTCGTCCGATTCGCCGGCGCACAACGCGGCGGCCAGGGCCACCGGGCGCTCCAGGGGAACGTCGAGGCCGGCTGCCATGAACATCCGGAACTGCTCGGCGACGGAGTCGATGCCGGCGCCTACCGCCCGCTTCACGAGCGTCGTGTTCACGAACCCCGGGTCAAGGGAGAACACGCGGATCGCCTCGTCGCCGAGATCGGCGGCCAGGCATTCCGTGAAGGCGTGCAGGGCCGCCTTGCTGGTCGAGTACGCCGTCCACAGTGGAAGGCGAGCGAACGCAGCCGCACTGATCACGTTGACGATGCGCCCGCCTCCGGCATCGCGCATGCCGGGGACCACCGCGTAGGCACACGTGACCGCCCCGCCGAGGTTGACCTCGACGTCCCGCCACCATTCCGAGAACGCGACCTCCCCGAAGCGACCGAGGGCGGCGCAGATGCCGGCGTTGTTCACCAAGAGCCGGATCGGGCCCAGTCCGGACTCGGTCCTGCGGACGAGGTCCGTCACCGCCCGCCCATCCGTCACGTCAAGGGCGGAGATCGTGATCGAACCGGGCAGGTCCGAAGCCTCGGCCTTCGTCTCCTCCAGTTCCCGCTGCGAGCGGGCACAGGCCACCACCCGGGCGCCCCGGCGGGCCAGTTCGAGGGCAATGCCCTTCCCTATGCCACGACCCGCACCCGTGACGAGGGCGACCGTTCCATCCAATCCGAGTTCGAGCACGGGATCAGAGGGTGAAGAAGAGCGAGCTGATGCGCTCGATCGTGGCGGGGTCACCGGTGACGGTCCCTTCGTGGGAGCGCTGGAGCACGTGGAGGGCGAGCTGGTCGACCGCGAGGGACAACGTGACGTCCGCCGTCTCCGGCCGTCCCGGCTCGAAGGTGAACGCGCCGTCCGCGATCCGGACGGTCCAGTGCTCCTCCCGGGGCGTCGTCAGATGGACCCCAACCGTCAGGTCGAGGCCTCCGGCACGTTCGGGGGAGAAGCAGATCTGGCTGACCCCGAAGAGGTAGGGCACCAGGACGTCCGCGGCCTCCTCGTCCACGGTCTCCCCGCGGCCCAGCGCCTTCCGAAGATCCCAGGCGTGCACCGTGTAGTCGACCAGCTGGAAGACGGCCATCATGAACGCCGGCAGGGGTCCCGCATAACGGTGCGGGACGAGGCGGCCGGACCACTCCTCGGGCGTGAGCTCCTCGAAGAACCGGAACAGTTGGGTGGTGACGGCGTCGAGCCTCCCGAGGAGCTCCCAGCGGTACAGGTCCCGGTGGGCGAGGGCGCTCTTACCCAGGTCTTCGCCGTAGCCCCGCACGCCGGCCGGCTCCTCGACGGGCCATCCGTGCTCGCCCTGGCTGAAGTAGCCGAGGTAGCCCGTGGCGACGTCGAGCAGGTGCCCGGCGATGTCTCTCACCTCCCACAGCTCACAGGGAGTCTGGGCGTGCCACTCCGAATCCGACGCCTCCACCAGCATGGTGAACGCGGCCCGGTATTCCTTGCGGATCAGGCCTATCAGCGTGTCCTTGCCGTCGTACCGGGAGACGTCCACACGCTCCGGCACGGTTGCGATGCTGCTCATCAGTCGTAATTCCTTTCTTGTTGATTTCGTTCAGTCCCAGTGGTCCACCGGAAGGCCGGGGCCATCGAGGTGCTTGATCAGGGACGAGAGGATCCGCAGCCAGATGAGCTCGAGCTCGTCGTGGCACCCGGGTGAGGACCCTGGTTCGTCGACGAACAGGCGAATGATCGTCGAGCCGTCGCGACGGCACAGCTGCCAGGTCACGTACACCGATGGGGCAGCGGGGTGCTCCCCGAGCGTGTACGAGAGCCGGTGGGGCCGCTCCGCCGAGAGCACCTCGCCCCGAAGGATGCCGAACGCCGGCCCTCCACCCGATGCCCCGGGGACCCTCATCGAGACCCCCGAGCCCCGCTCCCAATCGGATGCCGCAATCAGGCCGTTGAGGAACGAGAGCGGGGTCTCCGTCGCCGTCAGGGCATCCCAGACCCGCGCTTGCTCCTCCCGACAGACCGCGGTCAGCGACACGCTGGCGAACGGCGAGCGGCGCCGGTGATTCGAGGTGTCAGACAAGGAGGGCCTCCAGCTGCGAACGATCCGGCCCCGGGGTCCGGTAGGGCGGGTTCGAACCGGCCACCTCCGACACCCGCTCGGGTGCACCGTCCCGGGAGAAGACCTGGGCGGGCGATGCGATGCAACCGTGCACCTCCGCGAACCACTCGAAGACCTGAGGGTCGTAATGGCTCGCGCTGGTGAAGGCGCGGGCCCGGGCGACGCCGGGGTCGCCGGACGCGAACGGATCCGGCTGATGGCAGCGATAGGCCTCCACCTCGGGACCCCGGATGCGATCGAAGTCCACGGTGTCGTCATGCCACGGCAGCGCCTTTGCCTCCGTGACCGCCTGCCACTCCTTCGCCATCCGGGTGGGGTCGTCGAGGTGGGCGGCGACGATCGGCGCGACGTCGACGGCGTGCATCAAGGCGAAGGTGACGCCCCGGCCGATGGACGGGTTCGTGAAGCCCCAGGCGTCTCCGACCGGCACGACCCCGGTCCCGCACGGCCGGCCGTCGACGACGAACTCGCGGGTGACGTTCGTGGCGCTCGACATCGGGAACACCGGGCCTTCGGGCTCGCCGTCGACCCAGTGCGCGTGGAGGGGCAGAGATCGCACCACCCGCTCGAAGACCGCCCGGTCCCGGGTCCTGCGCATCTCCCTGTCGGCCGCTGAGTGATAGAGCGTCACCGACCACCAACCGTTATCGGCGGGGATGGTGAGGATCGTGAACGAGCCGATCTCGGCGACCAGGTCGCCCCTGATTTCCGGGATCTCGGGAGCCCGGTAGAACTGCGTGCTATAGGAGAACCCGATGTCGACGCCGCGTTCTCGCGGACGACGGCCTCCTGCGGCCTCGAGCATGGCGCCGAGTGGGCTGCGCCGGCCGGAGGCGTCGACGACCGACCGTGCCGGCACGAGCTCACCGGTCGTGAGGCGGACCCCGACGACGTGCGGAACACCGTGGATCGCATCTCTTCCCGTGACCAACTCCTTGGCCGCCCCTCCGTAGCGGAGGTCGACGCCGGGCGTCGTCCGGGCGGCGGAGGCGAAGGCGTATTCGAGGAGCGGGCGCCGGCAGGGCAGCATCCTGAAGCGGCTGAGGTCGACGCCGCCGGCGCCCCCAGGCAGGAGCGCCGCAAGCTTCTCGTCGAGATTGACGGCGACGGCGCCGATCTCCTCCAGTCGGGCAACCACCGACGGCAGGTGCTCGTCGATCAGGTCATACCCACCGGCCTGCACCAGGTGTGCCTGTCGGAATTGGGCGACGCCGCTCCGCTCCCAGCGTTCCCACGCCTCCTCGGGATCCCCCGGCGGAGCCTCGTCCCTTTCCAACACGACGGTGTCCAGCCCCTGCCCCGCCAGCAACATTGCGGTCGCCAACCCCGTCGGCCCGGCGCCCAAAACGACGACGTCAGCCATGGTCCACCTTCATCGTTTCTTTCCTCTCGGTGACTCGTGTAGTGCCCTAAATGTCCGGGGCCATGCGAGAACGATCTCGAGTGTGCTGGTGTTGGCCGGCCGTGCCTAGCGTCGTTCGGCGAAAGCTGCGGTTGCCCGAAAGGGACGTGTCTGCGCGGAATTCGTCGTCATTTGACTTACTTCGCGTCGAGCGTGATCGGCGCGGGGTGCTAAAGTCCGCGAGTTTTCATTCCCTGGTAGCGGACCTGGATGGGTGACGTGCACGGTGTGAGCTCGGGCTTGATCGGTCGCGACGTCGAGCTCGACGTGATCGCCACGATGTTGTCGGGTGTCACCACCACCGGCGAGGCACTCCTGTTCGTCGGGGAGCCGGGCGTGGGAAAGACCGCTCTGCTCAACGTCGCCGCAGAGCAGGCGGCCGAGGCCGGCTACCAGGTGGTCCGGGTGGACGGCATCGAGTTCGAGGCGGACATCGGCTTCTCCGCACTCAGTCAGGCCGTGCTCCCCCTCGAGCACCTGCTCGCCACGCTGGACGCGGTCCACCGCGACGCCCTTCTCGTGGCCCTCGGCCTGAGCGAGGGCAGCCCCCCCGACCGGCTCGTCGTGTCGACCGCCGCGCTACGGCTGTTCCAGCTCGCAGGGGAGTCCTCCGGGGTTCTGGTGGTGATCGACGACCTCCAGTGGGTCGATCGGGCGAGTGCTGAGGTGTTCCTGTTCGTCGCCCGTCGGGCCCGTGGGCGGCCGGTGGGTTTTCTGGCCACGGCCCGCCCCGGCACCGACGCGTTCTTTGCCCAAGCGAGCCTGGAAGAGCGGGAACTGGCCCCACTCGACGAGGCCGCGGCCGGCGTGTTGCTGCGCGCCAGGTTCCCCACCCTCGCCCAGGGGGTCCGTCGCCGCCTGCTCGCCGAGGCCCGGGGCAACCCCCTCGCCCTCCTCGAGTTGCCCGCGCAGCTGAGCGGCCCGGCCCACCGTTCGGACGACGCGCTCCCGCTGGCGCTGCCGCTCAGCCGTCGCCTGCAGGCGATGTACTCGTCGCGCATCGGTTCCATGCCCCCCGCGACGCGGGACCTTCTCGTCCTGGCGAGCCTCGAGGGCACCGGCGACTGGCAGGTCCTCCGCGAGGCCACCGGGGACCCGGCACTCGTCAATCTGGCGCCGGCCGAGCGGGCCGGGCTCCTCAGGCTGTCGCGGGATGACTACCGGCTCACGTTCGAGCATCCGCTGATCCGCTCCGCCGTCGTCGCCCTCGCCAGCGCGGCGGAGCTGCGCAGCGCCCACCGCCGTATCGCCGAGGTCCTCGAAGCCCACCCCGACCGGCGGGCCTGGCACCTCGCCGAGGCCACGGTCACGCCGGACGAGCGGGTCGCAAACCTGCTCGAGCAGGCCGCGCGTCGGGCGGTGGCCCGAGGCGACCGGGGAGCGGGTGAGTGGTACTTCAAGGCGGCCGACCGGAGCCCCGACGCAGCGGAGCGAAGCCGCCGGCACACGGAGGCGGCGTGGTATGGCGCCTTTCGCCGGAGTGACGCCGAGCCCCTCTCCCAGCTGCTGGCGTCCCTGCCGACGCTCGAGCCGGGATCGGACGAGGCCCTCTACGCCGCGGTCAGCGCATCCTTCCTCGTGATCAAGAACGGCGGGGACGTCCGCACCGCCGTCGCGTTGGTGTGGGACGCCCTCGACGCCGTCCGTCCGGGCGACCGGGCCGACCCGACGGCGGTGCACTGGGCGATCGACATGAGCGCCTCCATCTGCCACCAGGCGGCCCAGCCCGACTGCTCGGCTCAGCACCACCGAATCCTCGACCGGCTCGCCGCGTTCGTGCCCGAACGGTCGGTGCTCTTCGCCCACGCGCTCTTCGATCCCGCGCACAAGGTGCTGGGCGTGCTCGAACGCATCGACCGGGCGCTGGCCTCCATCGACCGGACGGAAGATCAGATGGAGACGATCCTTCTGGCTGCGTCAGCCATCTACACCGACCGGCTTGCCGCCGCCCGTCCCGCGCTCGAGCGCCTCGTCGGCTCCGACCCGAGTGAGGTCGCCTCACACCAGATGGTCGGGGCCATGGGACCCTTGTGGCAGGCGCAGTTCACCGCCGGGGACTGGGAGGCGGCGCGTCGCACCTCGCGGACGGTTCGCAGGCTCACGCACGGCCAATCCATCCTGCTCCTGGACGCCGGCTTCGACTATCTCGACGGGTGGCTGGCGGCCCTGACCGGCGACGCCGACACCGTCGCGAGGATGGTCCAGCGCCTGCACGACACCGCCGAGACCCACAACGCCAGGCTCTTCCACCAGTACCGCCACCACGTGCTGACGATCGCCGCCGCCGGCATCGGCGACTTCGAGGGCGCGTTCCGTCACGCGGACGCCGTCAGCGCCGCGGGAACCCTGGCCGAGGAGACCCCGACGGCCCTCTGGGTCTTCCACGAGCTGGTGGACGCCGCCGTCCACACCGGCCGCGCCGGCGAGGCGCAGCGCCATGTCGCTGCGGTCACGGATCTCCGCGTGGGGGAGATCTCCCCCCGCCTCGCCATGCTCTCCGACGCCGCCCGGGCGCTGGTGACGCCCGACCCGGGCGAGGCGGCCGGCCTGTTCACGGGCGCGCTCGAGCGCGCCGGGGTCACCCCGTGGCCCTTCGACGTGGCCCGGGTGCGCCTCTCCTTCGGCGAGCACCTCCGGCTCGCGAACACACGCCAGGAGGCGAGGCGGCAGCTCGAGGGGGCACGGGACGGCTTCGCGGCCCTCGGCGCCACACCCTGGGTGGCTCGGGCCGACGCTCAGCTCGAGCGGCTTGCCGGGCACTCCGAGGCGGTCGAAGAGATCGGCGGCCTCACCCTCAAGGAATATGAGGTCGCACAACTCGCCGCCAGGGGTCTCACGAACAAGCAGATCGCGGCCGAGCTCTACCTGTCGCCGCGGACGGTAGGAACGTATCTGTACCGGGCCTTCCCCAAGCTCGGCATCAGCACCCGCGCCGGGCTGCGTGACGCCCTCACCGGGCTCAGCGCGCTCAGCGGGGACCTGACTCGCTGAACATCCCTTCGACGACCGAGACGATGTGGGGGTCGTCCACCCGGTAGAGCTGGCGGCGACCGACGCGTCGTGCGGCCACGACGCCCGCGGCCCGGAGCTTGGCGAGCTGCTGGCTGGCGGCCGGGATGGTCACGCGCCGTGCTCGACACGACGGCGTAGGCGCCGCGCCGACGTTCCGGGCTAGGCGGTCACCGAGCGGATCACGCCGGCGTGCTCGCGCAGCGTCTCGTCCCCGTCCTGGCCCGGCTGACGGCCGAAACCGCAGTACATCGCGACGCCGAAGTCCTCGAGGTAGCGCGATGCGGTCCGGTGCCGGCGGCGCAGGCCGGCAAGGCCGTCGAGCGGAAGGACGATGCCGAGGAAGACCCGCGCCGTTCCCGGCTCGAGGTCGACCAGCGGCCGGAAGAAGCGACGGTCCTCGCTCCGGAGGTAGCGCGGGCCGGCGAGGTGCAGCCAGTCCACCATGCGCCCCGACTCGTTGACCGCGAAGTTCGCCATCCGGACCAACACCTCGTAGTCGCGCGCCTCGTACATCGGCCACTCGGGGAAGGTGCCGTAGCAGAGGTGGTAGCCGACGAGCGCCTCGGTCGGGATGAGCCGCGTCAGGCGTGTCACGGGCCCGGCGAAACGCTCCCACCCACCGTCGTTCGTCCACGCCAGCACGCCCTCGATGTCCTGGGTCTCGTACGCGCAGTCCCACTGGATCGCCAGGTCCTCCGGCGGGATCGCGTCGAGCAGCCGCACGAGCTCGCGTGCGACGAGGTCTTCGTAGCCGGCCTCGGCCTTCGGGTAGTCGGAGGCGAAGTCGGCCTTGAAGGCGTTCATCGCGCTCGCCGGGAACGGCAGGCCGACCTGGAACCGCAGCCCCCGGCCGATCACGCCTGCGTCGCGGAGCTCCTTGAACAGCCCGTACGACTCGATCGCGAGGTCGATCCGCGGCCAGGAGTCGAAATGGACCCGCTCCACCCCGTCGCGGACGCTGAAGACCGGGGTCTCGTACGCGTGGCGGGGGAACCCGGTCGGCGACTCCGTCTCCGAAACGACCACGATGTCCCTGCTCGTCCGGATCAAGCGCTCGCGCTCGAAGCTCACCCAGTTCGCCAACGGGCCGGTCTCCCCGTCGGGGAGCGACGCGACGAGGTCACCGAACAGCTCCGCACCCATCCGGAAGGCATGCTCCGCCGATCCGGCCGGCATGCTGCCGACCAGCAGGGCCGGGCTGTTCACCCGCCGGTCGGTCACGACTGGCCCTGCCGGGCGTCGTGAAGCATCGAGATCAGCTCCTGACGGACCCCCTCCCCGCTGTCCTGCGGGGTGCGGAACCCGATCCGCAGCGCCTCCCGGTGCTCGCCGCCGAGCTCTGCGAGGACCTCGAAGCCGTAGCGGTCGACGGCGATCATCGAGGCGGCCACGACGTCACGGCGGCCGGCGTCGTGGTGGCAGAGGGCAACGAGGGCAGCGCGGTGATCGGCGTTCATGTGGCCGATGATCCCGGCGGCATCGGAGCGGAGCGGGTCCGGTCGGGCAGCGGCGTAGGCGTCAGCGTCGACCCAGCTCATCCGGCCGAACCCTCCCACGTAGCGGACCTCGGTGACCGCCAGTCGCACCGCCCGGAAATCGCCGTAGTCGACGTAGAACGCGCCCGGGTTCGCAGCCAGGTAGCCGGCCCGGGCCTGGGACCGCTCCTTGGGGTCGGTCACCTCGCCCACGACGCCGAGCAGGGTAACCCGGCCCGATGCCAGCGGATCGGCACCCGCCGGCGTGTCCTCCACGACGAGCAGGCTGGCCCGGGGGTCGGCGTCGAGGTTGCGGGTATGTTCCGCCAACGACGAGACGAAGAAGGTGGGCCGCCCCGACTCGTCGAGCCCGTAGGTGACCACCGAGCCGAACGGGGTGCCCGGCGGTTGGAGCCCGATCGTGGACAGCGCGCCCCGGGATTGGCTGGCGACCAGGGTTCGGGCACGCTCGGCGTGGGTCGGTTCTGGCGGAGCCGGCCGAGCCGGGGCACCATCTGCTTCCGACTCGCCTGGCTCCCACCCCGGGATGTCGTGTCCGGCGCTCATACCGACTGTCCTACCACGCCGGCGCCGGCCGGTGTCGCAAGGGCCTTCCGGGAGCGAACGGGCGGACGTCCACGCGCCGATCGGCCGTCATAGCATTGCCGGCATGCCCCGAAGCGTTCCTGAGCCCGACGAAGACCGCGGGGAACGGTCGCCCTCCGAGCTGATCGACGAAAGGGTCACGCAGTTCGACGACTGGAGAGGTGCCACGCTCGCCCGGCTGCGGGATCTGATCAGAGAGGCCGACCCCGAGGTGGTCGAGGAGTGGAAGTGGCAGAAGCCGACGAACCCCGGTGTCCCGGTGTGGTCGCACGACGGGATCATCTGCACGGGTGAGACCTACAAGGCCGCGGTGAAGCTCACCTTCGCGAAGGGCGCCGCTCTCGAGGATCCGTCGAAGCTGTTCAACTCCAGCCTCGGCGGCAACACGCGCCGCGCCATCGACGTCCATGAGGGCGAGGAGGTCGATGCGGAGGCGTTCAAAGAGTTGATCCGTGAGGCGGTGGCGCTGAATGCTGCGACCGTCCGGCACAAACGGGCGCGATAGGCCTCATTCTTACCTTTTCCTCAGGTACCTCAAATCAGAATGAACCGCTCATCGACGGTCGGGAAATTCCCCGTGAATTGGAGTCGACCGAGCGCCACTCAGAACGGGCTCACGCGTACCGTCACCGCTGGTGTCAGGCTTCTGGCACGCAGAAAGGCGGATTTCACATGCGTATGCGACGGCTCGCAAGAGCCCTGATCGTCACCGCACCCATCGCAGCGTTGCCCCTGGGCGCGCCGGGATTGATCGACGTGGCGCACGCCAGCACACTGGTCTCCACGACCTGCGCCGGCCCGCTTGCACCGGGGGCCTACGGCAATGTGATCGCAGGGGCCGGCTGCGTCATCGACGGCTCGGAGACCATCTCGGGCAACGTCACCGTCGGCAGTGGTGGGACGCTCACCATGACCGACACCACCGTCGGAGGAAACCTCCAAGCCAACGGGGCGACGGCGCTGTCGGTCGAGGGCTCCATCGTCAACGCCAATGTGGCGGTGCAGAACAGCCCGGCCGGGGTCAGTGTGTTCGCCGGGAATACCGTTCGCGGCAACCTCCAGGTGCAAGTGAACGCGTCGTTCACCTTCGTCGAAGCGAACACCGTGGGGGGGAACCTCCAGGCGCAACGCAACACCGGAGGCGGACTCCTCTCGATCAACAGCGTGGGCGGCAATTGCGGATTGCAGGGCAACAGCCCGGCGATCACCGGGCTCGCGAACACGGCCGGAGGCAACAACACCTGTAACGCGGAAGCCTAAGGACGGCCGCGCTCCGCTACGACCTCGATGTCGCCTATTCGCGCCGGCGCCGCACTCAGCTATACGCACGGTGACCCGGGGGAGAAGCGGGCGCGAATTCTCCTCGGCACCCTTCTCTCAGACCCCAATCGACGCGATCCTCGTGGTGGTTGTCGAAGGACGGAGAGGGGCGGTTTGGCATGGGCTCCCGGTGGCGGCGGTTGGGCAGGAGATGCGCCCTGGCGATAGGCGCTGCAGCGGTCGTGAGCGCAGGAACGGCGATCGTCGGTCCGGTGGCCGCGCACGCCGCGACCGCCGGGACGGCCATGGTGATCGACACGACGACGGGCCAACCGCCCGCCGGCCTGGTGTCGTCGACCTCACCCTTCGAGCTCTTCCTCCCCATGGGAGCGGCCTGCACCAGCGGCAGCGGTGACACGATCTACGGCTACGCCGTCGACAACGCACTGGACCCCGACCCCGGCGCCCTCATGTTCGACGGGCCAGGCATCATCAATCCCCTCATCGACACCCAGGGCAACGACTTCGTGCAGGAGCCGACCGAGCCGACGGGTGCCATCCCCGAGACCCCCGCGTTCGACTGGAACCAGTACGCCGGGTTTTTCAGCGCCGACAATCAGACCGGCCTTCTCTACCCCGGGACCTGGAACGTCGGGATCGCCTGCGTCAACAGCGTCGGGGTGGTGGACAACTACTGGAACGCGCAGTTCAGCCTCGCCGCGGACCCGACCAGTTCCAGCGACTTCCTCTGGAGCATCCCCGGCGTCCCGATCACGCCGTTGACGAAGACCACGGTGACGTCGTCTCCGAACCCGTCGACCCCCGGACAACCGGTCACGTACACCGCGTCGGTCATCGGTTTCGAGGACGGCCAGAATCCCGAACTGCCACCCCCTGGAGGAACGGTGACCTTCTGGGCAAACAGCAGCGAGCCGGCCGGTTGCTCGGCGGTACCCCTCGACGCCGGCGGGCAGGCGACGTGCACCATCACGTACGGCAACCCGGGCACGCACAACATCCTGGCCGTCTACTCGGGATTTTCCGGAACGACTCCTCCCTTGCCTTCGACGACCAGCGGCGTCGTGACCCAGACCGTCGGACCCCCCGCCGCGCTGCCGGAAGGCCGCCCGTGGATGCTGGCGGTCGGGGGTGGCGGAATACTGGCGGTGGCCGTCGGCGTCTTGCGCGGGACGACGCGCAAGTCCGC
>WQVT01000030.1 GCA_009785715.1 Acidimicrobiaceae bacterium
CCGGCCGTCCCTTCGGTCTCGTCAACGGGTGTCTCGGCGAGGAGGATGTTGGCACCGGGGGCCATGGCGTGGGCCCACTCCACGTCGAGGGTCGTCTCGCCGGCCCAGCCGACCTGGTCGACGTTGGTGGGGTCGAACGGCGGCACCGGCCCGGCGGGCTGGATGATCTGGAACGACGGCGGGTCGGGCAGACCGAAGTTCTGGTCAAACGTCGTCAGATCCGACTGGATCGTCGGCGAGCCGAACGGGTCGACGATGACGATCGTCTGGCCCTTGCCGTTGATCCCCTGCGAGAAGAGCGGCCCCTCGTCGTAGGCGGTCTGGAGCTGCGCCGGGTCGTAGCAGGGAATTCCGATCTGTGCCTCGCACTCCGCCGTGGTGGGTGGCTGATTGGGCGACAGGAAATGGCTGTAGATGCCGGGTTGGATGTCGATCGTGGCGGCCAGGGCGGAGGGTGCGGCCGCGAAGAGCCCACCCGTCAGTACTGCTGCCGCGCCGACCATTGCTGAATAACGGGACCGATGCCGCAAAATGGGGCCTCCTCTGTCCGACGATCGGGTGTCCGACCGTCCACTTGTTTGCGGTCAACCCACGGGCCACTCGGGACCCACGGGGCTAGGCCGCCAGAATCGGGCGTACCGGGAGGCACCCTAGGCAATGCCACGAGGGGAACTCAAGGGCACGCCGTCGGTGGTCACCGGAGCGGTCACTGGGCTCCGGTACCGTGAAACGAGCCATGGAACCCCTCCAGACCGCCACGCCGTCCCGGTCGGCCCACCTCCTGACCGGCCTGAACCCGGTGCAGGCGGAAGCGGTCACCCACCCCGACGGACCGATGCTCATCGTCGCCGGAGCCGGGTCCGGCAAGACCCGGGTGCTCACCCACCGCATCGCCTGGCTGATCGAGGAGCAGGGCCTCTCGCCCTTCGAGATCCTGGCTATCACCTTCACCAACAAGGCGGCCGACGAGATGCGCCAGCGGATCGCCGAGCTGATCGGCCCCGTCGCCTACCGGATGTGGGTGTCGACGTTCCACTCCGCGTGCGTCCGGATCCTCCGGCGGGAGGCGGGGCGGCTCGGGTACCCGAGCTCGTTCACCATCTACGACCAGGCCGACGCGGTCCGCCTCACCGGCTACGTGATCCGCGACCTCGGGCTCGACCCGAAGAAGTTCGCTCCACGCTCCGTCCACGCCATGATCTCGACCGCCAAGAACGAGCTGGTCGACTTCGACACCGCCGCTCGAACGGCCAAAACCGTCATGGAGCGGCGGGTGGCGGAGGTCTACGCCGAATACCAGAAGCGGCTGGTGGCGGCCGGTGCGATGGACTTCGACGACCTGCTGCTCGTGACCGTCAACCTCCTGCAGGCCTTTCCCGACGTGCTGGCGTACTACCAGAACCGGTTCCGTCACGTGCTCGTCGACGAGTACCAGGACACCAACCGGGCCCAGAACGAGCTGGTGCTGCTCCTGGCGGGTGCCCACCACCAGGTGTCGGTCGTGGGCGACGGAGACCAGTCGATCTACGCCTTCCGGGGAGCGGACATCCGCAACATCATGGAGTTCGAAGAGGCGTTCCCCGACGCCAACGTGGTCGTGCTGGAGCAGAACTACCGCTCGACGCAGACGATCCTCGACGCGGCCAACGCCGTGATCGCCAACAACACCCGGCGCAAGCCCAAGGCCCTCTGGACCGACCAGGTCGGTGGCGAGCTGGTGGTCCGCTACCACGCCGAAGACGAGCACGACGAGGGGGCCTGGCTGGCGGAGGAGGTGCTCCGGCTGCACCGGGCGGCCTCCCGCCCCTACGGGTGGGGGGAGATCGCCGTCTTCTACCGGACGAACGCCCAGAGCCGGGCGATCGAGGAGGAGCTCGTCCGCCGCAACGTGGCGTACAAGGTCGTCGGGGGCACCAAGTTCTATGACCGCCGGGAGATCAAGGACGTGCTCGCCTATCTGCGGGCGATCGCCAACCCCGCCGACGAGGTGTCCCTGAAGCGGATCCTCAACGTGCCGAAGCGGGGGGTGGGGGACACCAGCGTGGCGCGGGTCGACCGGCGGGCCCGGGAGCAGGGCGTGACGTTTTCGGACGCGCTCGCCGAGGCGGGGGCTGCCGGCGTCACGGGGCGGGCGCTCACCGGGATCGGCCAGCTCCTCGACCTGCTGGTCTCGCTGCGTGCAGAGTCGCGCTCGGAGTCGCGCTCGGAGGGGACGGGGCCGGCGGCCCTGATCGAGGCGGTGCTCGATCGCACCGGATACCTGGCCGAGTTGCAGGACGATCACACGGTCGAGTCGGCCGGCCGGATCGAGAACCTCGAGGAGCTGATTGGCGCCGCCCGCGAGGTCGACGACCTCGACGCCTTCTTGGAGGAAGTGAGCCTGGTGGCCGACACCGAGGAGGCGGACACCGACGACTCCAAGGTGACGTTGATGACGCTGCACACCGCCAAGGGCCTGGAGTTCCCGGTGGTGTTCCTGGTCGGGATGGAGGACGGGGTGTTTCCCCACCTCCGGTCGCTCGGCGAGCCCGAAGAGATGGAGGAGGAGCGGCGCCTGGCCTACGTCGGCATCACCCGGGCCCGGGAGCGGCTGTACGTCTCCCACGCCTGGTGCCGGTCCCTGTGGGGGCAGACGCAGTACAACCGGGCGAGCCGGTTCCTCGACGAGATCCCCGAACATCTGGTCCGGGCAGTCGAGGGAGGGCACCGCCCGGCGGGTGGGAGCGGGTTCGGAGGGTCCAGGGGTTTCGGCGGATCAGGGTTCGGGGGCGGCCGGGGCTGGGGCGGTTCCCGCTGGGGGGCTCAGGACGGCGGCGAGGGCCCCGGCGGCGGCTTCGCACCTGGACGCGAGGAGATCGTCGAGGCGGCGATGCGGCGGGGCCGCGCCGCGCCGGTCCACGGCACGGGCGCCGAGAACCTGGACCTGCGGACCGGCGAGACCGTCGTCCACGGGAAGTGGGGGGAGGGCGTGGTCACCGAGGTGAGCGGCGAGGGTGAGAAGGCGGAGGCGACCGTCCGGTTCCCCTCGGTC
Source organism: Acidimicrobiaceae bacterium (assembly GCA_009785715.1). Classification (GTDB taxonomy): domain Bacteria; phylum Actinomycetota; class Acidimicrobiia; order Acidimicrobiales; family Palsa-688; genus WQVT01. The sequence goes on from WQVT01000030.1 coordinate 3,032, forward strand.
GGCGAGAAGCGCCTCCTGCTCAGCCTCGCCCCGTTGAAGCGGGCGTGAGCGGCCGGCGGTAGGCGGACGAGCCGGCGGGTGACGGGTGGCGGGTGGGGGATGAGCTGGCGGGGTGGCGGGTGGCTCGGGGGTTGGGGCTGGGGGGCTCGGGGCGGGCGGGGCGTCAGTTGCAGCTGGCGGGGGGCTGCTGTCCGGGTGGGGTGCCGGGCAGCGTGTACTGGGTGACCGGAGGGGTGGCTGCCGGTGTCGACGTGCCGGCGGACGCCAGCGCCGTGACCCCGAGCACGGCGTCGGCCAGGACGGCGGGGTGGCTGCCGGTCGGTTGGTAGCCGGCGGGCTGGGTGGCGGCGGCTTGGGTGGCGGGGGCTTGGGTGGCGGGGGCGTTGGAGGAGGGCGAGCCGGGCGTGGTGGCCGGTCCGATGGCGGCCGCCGTGTTCGCCGAGGCGGCCAGGCCCTTCCAGTTCGACCCGGTGATCAGCTCGAGGTTGTAGGGGGTGGGCGTGAGGCTCCCCGTCTCCTCCAGCGTGGCGCCGCCGGCCACCTCGCCCTGGAGTTGCATCGCCGCCGCCTTGGAGTCGGGTGCGTAGCGGATGACGTTGCTGGTGAAGCCTGAGCCGGGCGTGGTGTTGATGGTGGCGTTGTAGCCGAGCGACTTCAGAGCGGTGACCGCATCGCCGGCCTGACCGGTGACCCCGCTGCCGTTGGCCACCTCGACGGCCACCGAGGAGGGCGCCACCGTGGCAGAGGTAGAGCCCGAGCTGGTGGACTGGCTCGTGCCCGATGCGGGCGTCGCGCCGAGGGAGTTGAACGCGCTGATCATCTGACCGGCCTGGGGCTGCTGGAGCCCGAGCACGTCGGCGCCGCCGATGACCTCCGGGAAGGTCGGCAGGGTCTCGGTCGGGATGGCGGCGGCGTCAACACTGCGCAACTGCTTGGCGAGACCGAGCATGAAGCCGGTCGAGAACCCCTGGTCGACGGTGAGGTTCCTGGTGACGCCGCCGATGATGCCATTGAGCGCGATCGGGTTCGTGTACTCGCTCTCGGCCTTCTTGATCATCTTCTTCACGAAGGCCTGCTGGCGCTGGATCCGTGCCAGATCGCTCTCCGCCTCGGAGATCCATTGACCGTTCTGGAAATATTCGTAGTGGCGGGAGCGCACGAATGCCAGCGCCTGGTCTCCGGTGAGGGTGACGCAGCCGGCGGCCGGGACATTGAGCAGCGAGTAGGCGTCCCTGGCCGGTGTGGGGAAATAGAACTTGACGCCGCCGACCGCGTCGGTGATATCCCGGAAGGTGTCGAAGTTGACCTCGGCGTAGTGGTCGATCGGGATCCCGAGGTCTGCGGTGATCGTCTGGATCAAGAGGTTCGGCCCGCTGTTGAAGGCGGCGTTGATCCGCTGGGTACCCATGCCCTGGATCGGAACCCACAGGTCGCGGGGGATGGAGAGAATCGACATCTGGTGGGAGGCGGGAACCACGCGGATCAGGATCATCGTGTCCGAGCGCTGACCCGAGGTTTGGGCCTGGGTCCCGAACTGGGCGTTCCCGGAGCCGGTCAGATCGCGGGTGTCGCTGCCCACGACGAGCAGCGTGAAGGGTTGGCTGGCGGGCGTCGAACCGCCGCCGCGCAGGCCCTCGATCGTCTGGATGTTGATCTGCCCGAACCGGAACTGGACGTAGCCGAGCACCGACGCCACCGCGATGATGCACAGTGCGACGAACAGGTTCGTCCCGAGCAGCAACCGGCGCGGCCACCGCCGCTGGCCGGAGAGTCGGAATCGGACCGCAGAGCGGCGCCGCCCGGGAGACGGAACGTTCGGCTGGGGGTAATGGTCGTCGTGGGCCATGGTCGCTGGTGGCCGGTGGGAGCGGTCGGGGCCGACGCTACCGAAGGTGTCGGCCGCGATGGCGACACCCGGACGGGAAGCCCTTCCCTCTTGTCAGAGGCCGGGGGCGCCGTGCCGTCGGTCACTCCACGAGGGAGCCGGGGGCGCCCCGAGAGATCGCTTGCCTAGTATCGAGAACATGCAGCGTCGGTACCGCGTCGTCGTGGCCAAACCCGGCCTCGACGGTCACGACCGAGGCGCCAAGGTGATCGCCAGGGCCCTGCGCGAAGCGGGCTTCGAGGTGATCTATACCGGACTCCACCAGACACCCGAGCAGATCGTGGCCGCCGTCGTCCAGGAGGATGCTGACGCACTCGGCCTATCTCTCCTGTCCGGAGCGCACATGACCTTGTTTCCCCGGGTGCTCTCCCAACTGGCTGACGCCGGGGCCGATGACGTCCTGGTGTTCGGCGGTGGCATCATCCCCGACCGCGACATCCCCGAGCTGAAGGCAAAAGGGGTTGCGGCCATCTTCACCCCCGGGACTCCGCTTCCCGAGATCACCGGCTGGCTGGCGGCCACCCTCGATGAGCGGGAGGCTGCCGCCACGGGCTAGCCGACCCGCTTTCCTGACCCCAACCCCCCAAGAGGAGCAAGCGTGGATCTGTTCGAGTACCAGGGCAAGCAGTACTTTGCCCGCTACGGCATCCCGGTATCGCCCGGAGGCACTGCCGACACCGTGGACGAGGCGGTGGCCCAGGCGGACCGTGCCGGGTATCCGGTGGTCATCAAGGCGCAGGTACAGGTGGGCGGTCGCGGAAAGGCCGGCGGGGTCAAGCTCGCGACCAATGCCGACGAGGCCCGACTCCACGCTTCGAACATCCTCGGCCTCGACATCAAGGGCCATGTGGTCCGCCGGCTGTGGATCGAGCGGGCCTCCGACATTGCCAAGGAGTACTACGCCTCCTTCACGCTCGACCGTGGCGCCAAGGCGTACCTGGCGATGGTGTCCGCCCGAGGCGGAGTCGAGATCGAGACGGTGGCCGAGGAGGATCCCGACGCCATCGCCCGACTCCACATCGACCCCGCGGTGGGCCTCACCGAGGCCGACGCACGCCGGCTTGTCACCGAAGCCGGCATTGACCGGGAGGCGGTCGACGGGGCCATTGGAATCCTGCTCAACCTCTACCGCTGCTATGTCGAGGGGGACGCCGACCTGGTCGAGATCAATCCGCTCATCCTCACCCCCGACGGGCGGGTGCACGCCCTCGATGCCAAGGTGACGCTGGACGACAACGCCGCCTTCCGGCACCCGGAGTGGGACGACTTCCGGGACATCGACGAGTTCGATGAGCGTGAGCGACTGGCGCGGTCCAAGGGGCTTCAGTACGTGGGCCTTGACGGGTACGTGGGGATCATCGCCAACGGTGCCGGTCTTGCGATGAGCACCTGTGACGTTGTCAACCAGGTCGGGGGGAGCCCGGCGAATTTCCTCGATATCGGTGGCGGTGCAAACGCCGAGGTCATGGCCAATGCCCTGGAGGTGATCTCCTCGGATCACAAGGTTCGGGCCATTTTCATCAACATTTTCGGCGGTATCACGCGCGGGGAAGAGGTGGCGAACGGAATCGTCACCGCCCTCGGACGGGTGGACATCAAGATTCCGATGGTCATCCGGCTCGATGGCACGAATGCAGAGGAGGGCCGGGAGATCCTGGCCCGGGTCGAATCCGACACGGTCATCTCCGCCCCTACCATGCTCGACGCCGCCCGCAAGGCGGTTGCCCTCGCCGATCCCGCCACCCCGCAGGGGAGTTTCTGATATGAGCATCTTCGTCGACGAGAACACCAAGGTCATCGTGCAGGGCCTCACGGGGTCCCAGGGGCGTTTTCACGGTTTGCGGAACAAGGCCTATGGGACCAAAGTCGTTGCCGGCGTCACTCCCGGCCGGGGAGGGCAGGACGTCGAGGGCATCCCGGTCTTCGACTCCGTCGCCGAGGCCGTTGCCGCCACGGGAGCCGACGCCAGCTTCGTCTCCGTCCCACCCCGCGCTGCCGGCGCCGCGATCCTCGAAGCGGCCGAGGCAGGCATCGCCCTCGTGGTGTGCATCACGGAGGGCATTCCGGCCCACGACGAGGCGAGGGTGTACGCCACGCTGGTCCGCAACAACCCACACACGCGACTCCTCGGTCCAAACTGCCCCGGGATCATCAGCCCGGGCAAGACCAACATCGGGATCACCGCCGGCGAGATCGCCCTTCCAGGCGGACCGGTCGGCATCGTCAGCCGGTCGGGCACGCTCACGTACCAGGCGCTCTACGAGCTCAAGCAACTCGGCGTCGGCGTGACCACCTGCGTGGGCATCGGCGGCGATCCGGTTCCCGGCACGAACTTCGTTGACTGCCTGGCCGCCTTCGAGGCCGATCCGGACACGGGCGCCATCGCCATGTTCGGTGAGATCGGCGGGTCCGAGGAGGAGAAGGCCGCGGCGTTCATCAAGGAATCCGTCAGCAAGCCTGTCGTTGCCTACATCGCAGGTGTCACGGCACCGCCCGGCAAGAAGATGGGTCACGCCGGGGCCATCATCTCGGGCTCGCAGGGCACGGCACAGGCGAAGATGGCGGCACTGTCAGACGCCGGGGTGCACGTCGTCAACAACCCCACCGAGGCGGGCCTGAAGATGGCCGAGATCGTCAAGTCCCTGTAGCCGCCCTCGGCGTCGAGCGGTAGGGGTCGCGCTAGCGTCAGGGACACGTGAACTCGGCCCGGAAAGCACCCGCCCTCCCGCGCCTGGGGGTCCTCGCCTCCGGGAGCGGCACGATCCTGACGGCCATCTTGGAGGCAGGCCTGCCGGTGAGCTTCATGGCCGCGGATCGTCCCTGCCGGGCGGTGGAGTTGGCCGAGGCTGCCGGCGTGCCATCGGTCGTCGTCGAGCGCGAGAGCTACCGCGCCGACTTCGATCGGGCCGCCTACACGACCCGACTGCTGGCGGCGCTTCAGCCCCACCACCTCGACGTGGTCGCCATGGCCGGGTTCGGGACCGTGCTCGACGGGTCGTTTTTCCGCAGCTACCCGAACCGGGTGCTGAACACGCACCCGGCGCTCCTGCCGGCGTTCCGCGGCTGGCACGCCGTGGCCGACGCCCTGGCGGCCGGCGTGAAGGTCACCGGGTGCACGGTCCACCTCGCCACCGAGGAGGTCGACGACGGGCCGATCCTCGCCCAGGAGGCCGTGCCCGTCCTTCCCGGCGACACGGTCGGCACGCTCCACGAGCGGATCAAGACGGTGGAGCGCCGCCTGTACCCCTCGACGATCGGCGAGTTCCTCGACCGGCTTTCGGACGGCGGCTCGCCGGCAGGGGTGGCGGGGGGTGGGGTGGGTTTGTCGGCGGAGCTGGGTTGGTCGGCGGAGCTGGGTTGGTCGGCGGAGGTGGGTTGGTCGGGTGGGTTGTTCGGCGGAATGGGCGAAGGGGTGAGCCGGTGAGAGTGCTGTTGTCGGTGTCGGACAAGGAAGGCTTGCAGGAGTTGGCCGGGGGGCTCGTCGAGCTGGGCCACGAGCTGATCGCCAGCGGCGGCACCGCCGCGGCGCTGGCGAGTGCCGGGATAGCGCACCGCAGCGTCGAGTCGGTCACCGGCGCTCCCGAGATGCTCGGCGGGCGCGTGAAGACCCTGCATCCCGCCATCCACGGCGGGATCCTCGCCGACCGGTCCTCGGCCGAGCATCTGGCGGACCTGTCCTCGCAGGGCATCGCCGAGATCGGCCTGGTGGTCTGCAACCTCTATCCGTTCCGGTCCAATCCGTCGATCGAACTGATCGATGTCGGCGGCCCGACCATGGTGCGAGGAGCCGCGAAAAACTGGGCGCATGTCGGGGTCGTGGTCGACCCGGCTGAGTACCCCGTGGTGCTGGAGGAACTGCGCTCGAAGGGCGCATTGAGCGACGGGCTGCGCCACCGGTTGGCGCGCGCCGCCTTCGCGCACACCGCGGCCTACGACGCTGCGATCGCCACCTGGTTCGACTCGCCCGAGAGTTTCGGCGCGTCGGAGAGTCCCGACGCTTCAGAGAGCTTCTCGTCGGGGCGTGAGGGTGCCGGCGGGAGCGAGGAGGACGCTGCGCCGGCCCCGGGCGGGCGTCCGCTTCCTGAGACCATCCATCTCGCACTCGAACGGGTGGAGTCCCTGCGCTACGGGGAGAATCCCCACCAGCGCGGGGCCCGATACCGAGAGGTCGGCCAACCCGCCTGGATGGATGGGATCGTCCAGCACTCCGGGATGGCGCTGTCCTATTTGAACCTTTACGACGCGGACGCCGCCTGGAGCCTGGTGCACCAGCTACGCCCGCTGGGCGAGGCGGCGGCGGTGGTGGTCAAGCACGCCAACCCCTGTGGCGCGGCCGTTGCCGGCGACCTCGCCGATGCCTATGACCGGGCGTTCGAGTGCGATCCGTTGTCGGCGTTCGGCGGCATCGTGGCGTTCTCCGACCCGGTCACCGAGGGGGTGGCCGCCCACCTGCTCGAGAACCCGAGGGCCGACGTGATCATCGCCCCGTCCTACGATCCAGCCGCGCTGGAGCTGCTGGCGGGCAAGCGGAAGAACACGCGGGTGCTGTCGGCCCCGGCCCCGACCGCGGACCGGTGGAACCTCCGTCAGGTCGGCGGATCCTGGCTCGTGCAGGACCCCCACGTCCTCGCGACAGGCCGCGCCGACTGGAGGGTGGTGACCGAAGCGCGGCCGGACGAGCGCAACTGGCTGGACATGGAGCTCGCCTGGCGGGTGTGTGCCGCCGTCCGCTCCAATGCCATCGTGCTCGCTGCTGCGGGAATGGCGGTGGGGATCGGGGGCGGTCAGCCGAACCGGGTTACGCCGGGTGAGCTTGCGGTCGAGCGGGCGGCGGGGAGGGCTGCCGGCGGGGCGGCGGCGAGCGATGCGTTCTTTCCGTTCCGAGACGGGCTCGACGCGGTCGCTGCGGCGGGGGTGGCGGCAGTCGTCCAGCCCGGAGGGTCCGTCAACGACCAGCAAGTCATCGATGCGGCCAACGAGCACGGTCTCGCCATGGTGTTCACCGGGGAGCGGCAGTTCCAGCACTGAGCCCGGCCATCGCCGCTGCCCTCCGCATCTCCAGGGCGGCCCGGACGCGTGCCAGCAACTCCGCGCGTTCCTGCCGGGAAGTGACCGGAAGCACCAACCACCCGGCCAGCTGGAGCTCGCTGATCCGGCGGGCGTCGGCGTCGAAGCGATGGCGTTGGCCATGCCATGCGAAGCCCAGGTATTCGAGGGCGATCTTCTCGGCCACGAACGCCATGTCGAGGATGTAGATGTGGCCATTCACCTCAACCCGGAACTGGCGGATCGGTGTGCCAAGTCCGGCGTTCACGATCCACCGCCAAGCCCGATCCGCCCATTCGCTGTCGCCCACGCCCGGGTGCTCTTGCCGAAAGTCGAGCATCTCCCGGAACCCCGCACTGCCCTTGCGGCCGCTTGCAGCTCTCAGCTCGGCCAGTTCGGCGGGGGTGGTCAGACGATCCCGGTGGGCCTGATCGATCGCTCGTTCCAAGGCCTCGTCGGGCACCAGGCCGGCGAGGTCGATGAGGGTCCGGGCAGCGCTCGTCACCGGGATGTTGAACCGCTCGCTCATCTGGCGGTCGGGCAGCGGTGCCCGGTGCGTGAGGATCCCGGCACGCCTCCCACTTCGACCGGAAGCAACGGTGACCTCCGGATCCGGCGCCGCGATGCTCTCCAGGCCCCAGACCCTGGCGGCCGCACGGTGCGAAAGCGCGACGGGCGCGCCGTACGCCAGGGTGGCAGCCATCGCGCGCTGGCGCCAGGTCCGGGGGGAGCCCGTCAGGCGGTAGACGCCAGGGTGAACCGGGAGGAAGCGCTGGTTGTCGAGATGCAACTGCAGTTGGTGCTTCGTCATCATCCCGAGCGCCTGGGAGCGGCTGATCAGCCCCCACTGCCTCCGGGCCAGGGCGTCGGCCTCGTCCGGGATGCGCACGCCTCCTAGTGTACCTATCGATGATTATCATGTCTAATGATGTCTCCCGCATGAGCTGTGTCGCGACCGAGGCCCCCTGACGGCGTCGGGGCAGGCCGCTACCGCCCTCGCTCGCTTCGCTCCCTCGGTTGGTCTCAGGGGACGGCCGAACCGTGGTGGTCAGCGCCACCGCCCCGAGCTTGCTTTGAGCCCAACCGGGCGGAGTGCAGCGACGCCGGACGGGAGCCGACGCCGAAGGCGACTGGAGCCGACGCCGAAGGCGACGGAAGCCCCCGAGAGCCTTGACAAAGGACATGGGGACACCCCCAGTGACGCGCGATCTGGTCGCGCGGTTTTGCCGCGCGATCGGCAGGCCATAGGGGGCTCGATCGCGGGGCA
>WQVT01000031.1 GCA_009785715.1 Acidimicrobiaceae bacterium
GCCGAACGTTTCCGTGGTGTAGTGATCGGTGGACCAGAACGTGTTCGGATTCCCGTCGAAGGTCAGACCAGTCTGGTTGGGATTGTCCAGCCCGTGACCGGTCACGTTCATCCACACCTGCACAGCCGTGATGGCGATCGGCGCCGGGTTGGCGACGGTCCCCGAAACCTGAGAGGACGACGAGGGCGGCGCGCCGGCATTCGGCGAGTGGGTGGTGTCGTTCAGCAACACATACGCCACCACGGCGCCCGCCAGCAGCAGGGCGCCGACCGCCGACCCGGACAACCAGTGCCGCCGCCGGATCCGCCTCCGCCGTCGGGGAGGCCCGGGTGCGAGCGGCGGCGCCTCCGGCGCGAGCACCCCGGTGGCCGACGATGCGGAGGACTCGAAGCGGGTGACCCCATTCGAGCCCGCCGGAGGGAACCCCCGTGCCGTGCCGCCGGAGTGATCCGTCCGGACAAAGGACCCACCCTGACCGACACCACCACTCAGGGCGTTCGCCGGGGCCGCGCCAAACGGCGAGCGGATTCCGGCCGGGGAGGGGGTGCCGGAGGACGGGACACGCCCCGCCGCAGTGGGCGTGGAACCTGACCCGTCGCCGTCCGCTCGACCCGGCGTGACCACCGGGCGGGGAGCGTAGGTGCGACCGTCGGAGGGAGGGGGCGGCGGCGGGGACACCGGGAAGGCGGGACGAGGCGGCGAGGGATCGCCGGGTCGCAACGGGATGCGGGCGAGGGCCTGGCGCAGCGCCACGGCGGAGGGAATCCGGGCGGCCGGGTCCTTGGCCAGGAGGTCCGCCACCAGCTGGTCCAGCTCGGGGGGAATGTCCGGCCGGATGGACGAGACCCGCGGGGCCTGCAGGCGGACGTGGGCGACGGCCGTCGCCATGTCGGTGGGGCCCTCGAACGGCACCCGGCAGGTCAGCATCTCGAACAGGACGACCCCGAGCGAGTACAGATCGGCCCGGGCATCGGGCTCCTGGCCCTCCACCTGCTCGGGGCTCAGGTACTTGGGCGTGCCGAGGACCATCCCGGTGCGGGTCAGGTCGAGGCCGATCCCTTCCGTCGCCTTGGCGATCCCGAAGTCGGTGACCTTGGCCCGGGGCGGACCTGAGTCCTCCTCAACGAGGAGGACATTCGCCGGCTTGATATCCCGGTGCACCAGGCCGGCCCGATGGGCATGCGCCAGGGCATCCGCGATCTGGCCCGCCACATCGACGGCCATAGGAGGATCCATTGGCCCACGCTCCGTGAGCAGCTGACGCAGCGTGTGCCCGCGCACCAGCTCCATCACGATCCACGCCGTGCCGTTGTCGCTCCCCGTGTCGTAGGTGGCGACTACCCCGGGATGGCTGAGGCGTGCAGCGGAAATAGCCTCCCGGCGGAACCGTTCCACCAGGTTGCGGTCGCTCGCCAGGTGGGGGAGGAGGATCTTGACCGCAACGGGCCGGGAGAGGACGTCGTCGTAGCCCTCCCAGACCTCGGCCATTCCGCCCTTGGCGATGGGCCGGATCAGCCGGTAGCGGCCGCCGAGCACGCGATCGACCCGCATCGGGGCGAAAGCATCAGGACCCGGCACAGAGCGTCAGCCTACCGATCGCGTTCGCGCGGATCGCATCACGAAGTTCGGCTTCTCTTATCCTGCCGGCAGCCATGCCGCCCCGACCGCGCCCGGTCCCGCGTGGCTGCCGATCACCGGCCCGATCTCCCCGATGAGCGTGGGCTCGGTGGCCTTCACATCGGAGAGCATCTCGACAAACCGGTCGAGATCGGGGGCATCGCCCCCGAACACGGCAAGGCGGGAGAGCGGACCAGCGGCGCGGACCTTGGACGCCAGGTATTCGAGCGACCTGCTCCTCGTGCGCTGCTTGGACTCCTCCTCGACGATCCCGCCCCGCACCTCGATCACGGGCTTGATCGACAGGAGCGACCCGACCAGGGCGGCCGCGCCGCCAATCCGCCCGCCTTTCTTCAGATTCTCGAGAGTGTCGATCACGCCGTAGACCTTCATCCGAGCCACCGCTTCCTCCGCGGCGGCCACGACCTCGTCGAGCGAACCCCCTGCCGCGGCCCGCCGGGCCGCCTCGATGACGACGAGACCTTGGCCCATCGTAACGCTGAAGGAGTCGACGACCCGTACCTCGAGCGTCCCCTCGAGGGAGCGGGCGGCCTGGCGCGCGGCCTCGATCGTGGCCGAGAGCCGGGAAGAGAGGTTGACGCAGACGACGCCCTCCGAAGCCTCCTCCCCGAGCCTGCGAAACTCCTGCTCGAACGCGCCGGGCGAGGGGGCGGAGGTCTCGGGCAGCGTCGGCGACGTCGCCGATCGCAGCCAGAACTCCTTGGTGGACAGCTCCGTCCGGTCGGTCAACTCATCCTCGCCGAATCGGATGCGCAAGGGGACGAGACCGATCCCGAGGTCGGCAACAAGCTCGTCTGGCAGGTCACACGCGCTATCGGTGACCACTCGGACTGCGGGCATTCGTTCCCCTTTTGTGGCAGATCATCGTCGGCCGAACTTGCTGTTACCGGTTGTAGGTCGGACCCTCACCCCCGCGCGATGGTGACACAGGCGGGTCGCCACCCCGAGCCTCGGTCTCGGCGCCCGGAATCGCGACCGGCGCCGGGGTCGGGTAGACGGGGGCCGGCCGCGAGAAGAACTCGGCGAAGACATCCTCGGGATCGGACGACTCGGCGGCCCCCTGCACCGATAGTCCTTTGCCCGAACCTTCGTCGATCAAACCGTCCCGATCATGGTCGGCGTTGACATCCACAAGCTTCTTGGCCCGCCGGCCGTGGCGGAGGTTTCGGAACCACCAATAGCCGAGGCCCGCGGCGGCCAGGATGATCAGGATCACCCCGACCCCCGACACGGCCGTCGAGCGCACCGTGTCCCGGTTGGCGGCGAAGACCAGGCTGCCGTCGGGAGACGTGAGCGCAACATTCAGCGTGAACACCCCGCTGGTACGGGCCTCGACCGGCACCTTGACGGTGGTGACCGCCGACGTCAGGCTGAGCTGGCAGGTCTCGGCCGACTGCGTCGAGCTCGTGCAGTAGCCGCCGGTGGGGGAGAAGGGCTCGAACTTCAGCTTGTCGCTCGAGAGCCGGAGCTGCACGTGCGGGTGCAGCGAGGCGGGGTCGGTCAGGATCGTCAGCGGCAGAGCGCCTTTTCGGGCGGTCAGGGTGATCGACGTCCCGCCCGGCAGCGAGATTCCCTTGTCGAGCGGCGTGGCTGCGGCGACCACGGGCCCGAGCACGTCACTGCGCTGCGCGGTGGTGAGCTGCGACGACTCCGAGAGGAGGATGCGCCGGGCCATTTCCTGCGTGGTGGCGGTGGACTGGGGCAGCACGGCCCCGAAACCTTGAACCACACCCCTTGCCAGCCTGATCGTGCCGGCATCGCTGAGCGGTATAGGCGACGCCGATGGGATCAGGACGCGGACCGTCGTGTGCGCCGAGATGAGCGGGACGGCGGCGAAGAGTTTCTCGGCGGTGACCGCCTTGAGCAACGGGTTGCCCTGCAGTCCCGCGAGGAACGTATCGAGGAACGCGGGGGAGGGCCTCCATCCGATCGGGGGCAGGATCGCCACCCCGCGCACGCGCGACGGTGTCTCCAACTGGATCATCGCCAGCTCTGCGAGCAGTTGGTTCGCCGCCAGCACCTGGTCTCCGGAGTTGGAGAAATGAGCGCTCAGCTGTTGATCGGCCGCCTCGACCGACAACGTCCGCCCGCCGCCTGCCAGCTCGGCGGGCGCAGCGACGGTAAAGGTCTGCACCCCGCCCGGGAGGGGGCGCAGGTCAGAGTCCGGGACGATGAATCGCTCGGCACCGCGTGCCTCGAGCACCTCGAGCGTGGCGGCATCGAGGGGCCCGTTGACCACCCAGGTATCGGTGGCGGGAGCTTTCCCGAGATCCGCTTTGAGGGAGGCGGCGCCGCCGGCGAACTGCTGGTCGATCTCGTTGGTCAACCCGGCGGCCGACAGGCCGGCGAGCGACGTCTTCACCCAGGTGGCGGGCAGGAGCTCGTCGTCACCCGCCACCAACCGGGAGAGTCCGGACAACGTCGATGCCGCCAGCGCCGCCTGGCTGTCCGGCGCGGAGAGCTGCGTGCCGCGGGCCAGGGCCAGGGCGTCTGCGGTTTGAGGGGTGACGGCCAGACTCAGGGGCACGTCCGGGTGGCGGCGAAGGGCAGCCACCTCTGCGGCCATCGCGGAGACGACCGACGGATCGAGGGAACCGGCGGCCGCCTGCAGGCTGGCCGTCGTGGCCGTCGAGGTCAGGGGCGCGGAGGAGGGGATCGGCGGCGGTGCTCCCAGGTGCAGCGAGAGCGACACGTTCAGCTGGGGGAAATCGGTCTGCTTCGAGGTCCCGGCGGCAAAGAGCAGGTAGGTGGTCAGCGTGCGCACCGTGTCATCGCGGCTGTCGAGCAGCCGGACCTGCACCGGAAACAGGGCGCTCTGCGACCGGTCGACCTGGAAATTCGGGAAGTCGGGATTGACGGAATTGCCGTCGACCGGGACGGCAAGGGTGACGCCCCCGCCGCTGTCGACCGGCAGTTGGTCGAGCGCGACCGGCGTGGAGCGCCAGGGTTGACCGAACACCCGACCCTTGAGCGACTCACTGAACGCGGTGCGGGTGGTGAGACCCGGGAAGATGTCGAGGCGAAGCTGATCCGTCGTCGGGGCGCTCGAACGGATGGCGAGGTGGACTTGCCAGGACCCGCCGGCGACCACATCGGTCGACTGGCCGAGGAGGCGAAGCTGATCGGGCCCGGTCTGGACCCCGGGATCGACCTTGGGACCCGAGGGCACCGACGGGCCGGTCACGATGGGGACGTCGACGCCGGCGGCCGGGACCCCGGGCTCCGCGACGGCGGCCTGGGGGAGGAGGGCCTGCGGGGAAGCGGCGACGAACAGGCCGGCAGCGGCGGCCAGGACGACGCGCCGGGGAGCCGTCCACCTCGGAAAAGGACTCACGCCAGCCCCGTGGAGAGGACGGAGAGCCCGATCGGTTCCTCGACGAATCCGAGGCCCAGGTAGAGCGCGAGGGCTCCCTCGTTGTCGGTCTGCGTGTTGACCACCGCCCGTTGCACGCCGTGCCCTCGCATCCAGTGGAGCCCATCGAGCATCAGGCGGGTCCCGATGCCCGAACGCCGGAGCGTCGGCTCGACGGCGAGGCGCTGGACGAACCCGCGGGTTCCCGAACGGCCACACACGGCATAGCCGGCAACCCGGCCGTCGGCGCGGTCCGTCGCTCCCTTCGGCGCGTCGACCAGCGCCGCCCGAAAACGGGTGGAGGGGGTGGCGGCGATGGCCTCGGCGAGGCTCTGGGCGTCGAACCGCCAGAAGGGCGCAAAGGCAGCGTTGTCAACGGCGAGCACACCGTCGCGCCGGTGCCGCCCGCGAACGAGCTTCGGCCCCGGGGGTATGTCGGGCAAGCCGGCGGTCAGGTCGATGCCGAGCAGGCGGAGGCGCTCCTGCTCGGCGAAGCCGACGGCCAGGAACCCGGTCTGCTCGGCGGGGGAGAGCGCCGCGGTGATCACCCGGGTGAAGCCCTGGTCGGCCAGGGTGCGCAGACAGCGGCGCAAAAACTCGGCCGACGGCGCCGGGGTCGCCGGCAGGGGCGCCAGGAACGCCACCTGGTCGTCCCCTCGCCAGCGGCTCGCCCGGACGCGTTCCCGGCCCCAGCGCAGCACATCGGTGGCCGGGGCACTCATCGGCCGGCCGAGTTCGGTGTGGCACCCGCTTCCGGCGCCCTCCGACGCCCGAGCGTGCGTATTCTTGCGCCCCTCACGACACAGGAAGGCTACTGCGGGGAGGCCCCGGTGACCGGGCGAGGGGTGGGTGGCGAATGTCGCAGCGGGCACCCGCTGAGCACGCCGCCGGGGGGTGGCCGGGGGTGGCGGGGCGGTGGCGGGGCGGGTGATACGGCGGCCCCGTCGGGCGGGAGATCACCGGAACTCTGCTCGGGCGTGACGGCGCTCCCGTAGGCTGGTACGCCGTGATCCCGGACCGTCTCCGCCCGCTCGTCACCCAGACGAGCGCGCTCGCCGAGCGCTTCAGCGCTGCCGGCGCCCGCCTCTACCTGGTGGGCGGGGTGGTCCGCGACGCCGTCCTCGGCCGGGACGACCCCACCGGGGATCTCGACTTCACGACCGACGCCGTCCCCGACCGCATCGAGGAGATCGTCTCGGGATGGGCCGACGCCGTATGGACCACCGGGAAGCGATTCGGGACGATCGGCATCCAGGTCTCGGGGGACAAGGTGGGCGACCCGGGGGGCCAACCCAGGGTGATGGAGATCACCACCCATCGGGCCGAGGCATACCATGCCGACTCCCGCAAACCCGATGTCGTGTTTGCCGACGCGGTCGAGGCCGACCTCTCCCGGCGCGACTTCACCGTCAACGCCATGGCTCTCTCGGTACCGGACCTGGCGCTCATCGATCCCTTCGATGGGCTCGGTGACCTGGCGGCCGGCCGGCTGCGGACTCCCTTGTCTCCCGAGGAGTCGTTCAGCGACGACCCGCTCCGGATGCTGCGCGCCGCCCGGTTCATCGCCGGCTACGGGCTGGAGCCCGACGCCGAACTGGTGGCGGCGGTCACCGCCCTCGCCGACCGGCTGGAGATCGTCTCCGAGGAGCGGATCCAGGCCGAGCTCGACAAGCTCCTGGTCGTGGAGGCTCCGGGCGCCGGCCTGTGGTTCCTCGTTCGCACCGGGCTCGCCGAGGAATTCCTGCCCGAGCTGCCGGCGCTCGCACTCGAACAGGACCCCATCCACCGGCACAAGGACGTGCTGGCGCACACGATCGCCGTCGTGGAGAAGACCTCTCCCGATCGGATCCTCCGGCTCGCCGCCCTGTTCCACGACGTCGGCAAGCCGAAGACCCGGTCCTTCGGTCCGAACGGGGCGGTGTCGTTCCATCACCACGAGATGGTCGGGGCCCGGATGACCCGCGACCGGATGCGCGCCCTCAAATATTCGAAGGAGGACGTCGACCGGGTGAGCCGGCTGGTCGAGCTCCACCTCCGATTTCACACCTACAAGCTCGGCTGGACCGATTCGGCCGTCCGGCGGTACGTCCGCGACGCAGGGGACCTGCTCGACCGTCTGAACGAGCTGACCCGCTCCGACTGCACCACCCGGAACGCAGCGCGCGCCCGGGCGTTGTCGAAGCGGATGGATGCGCTCGAGGTCCGCATCGCCGAACTGAAGGAACAGGAGGAGCTGGACGCCATTCGCCCCGACCTCGACGGCAAAGCCGTCATGGCGCGTCTCGGGATCCCTCCGGGGCCGACGGTCGGTAAAGCGCTCGCCTATCTCCTCGAACTGCGGCTCGAAGAAGGGCCGCTCGGCACCGAGGAAGCCGAGCACCGGCTGGACCAGTGGTGGAAGGCCCGGCGGGCCGAAGCCTGAGGATCAGGGTGCCGGCCGGGCCTCTATCGGATCAGGCGCCGGCGGCGAAGTCCTCCACCATCCGGTGTGCCTCGTCGTCGTGGTACTGCACCGCAGGCGACTTCATGAAGTACGCCGAGGCGGACTCGACGGGCCCGCCCTGACCGCGGTCCTTGGCCAACTTGGCACACCGCAGGGCGTCGATGATCACGCCGGCGGAGTTGGGCGAGTCCCAGACCTCGAGCTTGAGCTCGATGTTCAGGGGCACATCGCCGAAGTTCCGTCCCTCGAGTCGGATGTAGGCCCACTTGCGGTCGTCCAACCAGGCCACGTGATCGGACGGGCCGATGTGGACGTCGTGGGCGTTGATTCCGTGATCGATCTGGCTCGTGACCGACTGCGTCTTCGAGATCTTCTTCGACTCCAGACGCTCCCGCTCGAGCATGTTCTTGAAGTCCATGTTCCCACCGACGTTGAGCTGGTAGGTCCGGTCCAGGACGAGCCCACGGTCCTCGTAGAGCCGGGCGAGGATCCGGTGGACGATGGTCGCGCCGACCTGGCTCTTGATGTCGTCGCCGACGATCGGCACGCCGGCATCGGTGAACTTCTTGGCCCATACGGGGTCGCTGGCGATGAAGACCGGGATGGCGTTCACGAACGCAACCTTGGCGTCGATGCAGGCCTGCGCATAGTGCTTCTGCGCCACCTCCGAGCCCACCGGCAGGTAGGCGATCAGGACGTCCGCCGCCGAGGCGCGCAGCTCCTCGGCCACATCGACAGGCTCCAGCGGCGACTCTTCGATCGTTTCCCGGTAGTACTTGCCCAGCCCGTCGAAGGTCGGGCCCCGGTGCACGGTGACGCCGATGTCCCCGACGGAGGCGAAGCGAATGGTGTTGTTCTGCCCCGCGAAGATCGCCTTGCCCAGGTCGAGACCGACCTTTGCGGCGTCGACATCGAAGGCGGCGACGAACTCCACGTCACCGACGTGGTAGCCGCCCAACTCGACGTGCATCAGGCCGGGGACCGTCTCTGCCGGATCGGCGTTGCGGTAGTACTCAACTCCCTGGACAAGGGAGCTCGCGCAGTTACCGATTCCGGCAATGGCGACCTTGATCTTGCTCATACGGTGCTGTTCTCCTCATCAGTGCGGGGCCGGATACCCGACAGGCTCGGCCGGTAGATCCCCGCGTTGGTCGGTGCCGGCGTGCCGGCACGGGTGGTTGTGGTGCTGCTGGATGTGGTGCTGGGTGCCTCGGGTCCGCCCGATGATCCGGGGCCCGGAAGCGGTGTGGCGGATTCGACCGCCGCTTCGCGTTCGGCGCGCAGGAGGCGGTCGATCCACGAGAGGTCGTGCTCGGTGGCCTCCCGGTCGTGCTCGAGCAGGCTTCGGGCGTAGCTGTCCAGCCGGTCCCGGCTGTTGCGGATCCTGGTCGAGAGGCGACCGAGTCGGTCATCGAGGGTTGCCCGCCGGCGCTCGAGCATTCCGATACGGGCTCCGGGCGGCAGGTACCGGGCGAAGGCCAGACGGAGGTTGAACTGCCGCTCGTCTTCCGCAGTCGTGCTCTCGGTGCCGAGCAACTCGGCGAACATCTGCTCGCCTCGTGCGGTGATCCCATAGACCTTGCGACCCCGGGTTGCCTTGGTCGGCGGACGCCGAGCCCGGAAGGCCGCCAGCTCACCTCCCAGTGAGCCGGTGAGGGGGATCGGCTTCCCGGCCGAGGGGTCTTCGATGACGACGACCGCGCCCGCCCGCTGTAGGCGGCCGAGCGCCGGGTAGAGCGAACCGAAGGAGACCCCGCTGCGTGTGCCGCCGAGGGTGTCCACCAGGCGCTTCTTCAGCTCGTAGCCGTGAAGCTGCTGCTCTTTCAAGAGCCCGAGGATGGCCAACTCCAACACGAGAGACACTCTAGGCGATGTATCGGCCCGATACATCGCGGGCTCCGGTCCCGGATCGGGGCCCAGATCGGACTTGGAGAATCGCTCGGCCGACGGAGACGGCCGGCGCGGGTATCGTGCGTGCCGTGACAGGCTTTCGACCGGAGTCCCTGAGGGGCGCCTATGTGACCGGTGAGGTGGCCGGCCACGTCGATTACCGCCTGGCGCGCAACTCCGTGGTGAGCGAGTTCCGCAAGGGTCGTCTCTCCCGCCTCGATCTCTGCGACGCCCAACCCGAGCTCCTTCGGGCGGCTACCAACGTGGGCGAGGAGTCCCGCGAGGACTGCCCGATCTGCGAGGAATCCAAGGTCCGGCTGGTCTCCTACGTCTTCGGCCGGCGGCTTCCGCCGAGCGGCCGGTGCGTGACCACCAAGGCGGAGCTGGCGCGACTCACCCAGCTCTCCGGCGACCTGACCTGCTACGTGGTCGAGGTCTGCCCGAACTGCTCCTGGAACCACCTGGCGCAGACCTTCTCGTTGGGCGGCCGGCGGCCGACGGCGAAGGAAAGCCAGTAGGCAGACCTCCGCTCCTTTGACGGTTGGCCTGTGGGGCTGGCGTCTGGCGCCACCAACCGTCGTGAGAGGGCCCACCTCGGTAGCCTGAGGGACGCCGCCGGCAGCCGTGGGGCGCTGGACGGCTCTGGAGGTGCAGGAACGTGTCCACTGAGGTAACCGTCCCCCGGATCCGCGGTGCCAAAGGCAGCGGCGAACGGTTGGTCATGTTGACCGCATATGACGCACCGGGAGCCCGGATCGCCGCACAGGCCGGCGTCGACCTGATCCTCGTGGGCGACTCGATGGCGATGGTGGTGCTGGGCTACGACGACACCCTCCAGGTCGACGTCGACGACATGGCTCATCACACCGCTGCGGTTCGCCGGGGCCTTCGCGACACCGGACACCGACCGCTCGTCGTCGCGGACATGCCGTGGCTGAGCTATCACACCGGCACCGCCGACGCCGTCCGCAACGCCGCCGCCTTGATCCGCGCCGGCGCCCAGGCCGTCAAGCTGGAGGGCGGCGGCAAGAGGACGGCGGTCATCGAAGCACTGGTGGACGCCGAGATCCCGGTCGTGGGCCACCTGGGACTGACCCCCCAGTCGCTGCACGCGTTCGGGGGGTTCAAGGTCCAGGCCCGCGCACTCGAGGGAGTCCGCCAGCTCCTCGACGACGCCCGGGCGGTCACGGCCGCAGGATGCTTCGCGGTCGTGCTCGAGGGCCTTCCCTCGGAGGTGGCCGCGCTCGTGACCGACACGGTGGAGATACCGACCATCGGGATCGGAGCCGGGGTCGACTGCGATGGGCAGGTGCTCGTCTTCCATGACCTGCTCGGGTTCGAGGACCGTATCACCCCGCGGTTCGTCCGCCGGTACGCCCGACTCGGCGACGATGCCGTCCAGGCGGTGAGCGCCTGGGCGGCAGACGTGCGCAGCCGGAACTTCCCCGGGCCTTCCGAGAGCTACCACCTGAGCGCGGCGGTGGCAGCAGAGCTCGCGGACGCAGGGGCGACGCTCGAACTGCCGGCAAGGGATCGCGACGACATCGCGGGCCGGCGGTCTGCCGGCGAGGCGGCCCGAGCCAGCTAGAGACCCGACGATTCCGCGGAATCGGCGGGTGTTGGTGGCGCAGGCGGGCGAGCGGGGTACCGAGCGTGTCGCCGGCAAGGGTGATGGTCGATGGCACTTTGTGACTGATTTCCGTCCATGTGCTTGGCAACCGACGCCATTTGACCACTTCCTGCTCACATGGACGCTGATCGAGCACATGGACGCGCATCGCTCACAAATCCCACTGAGCCCGCCGCCACAACCCACCCGCCTACACGCACCGAACCCAGACCCGTCCGGCCCGCCCCTCCGACCCGCAACCCCCTCCCGAAATCGCCCGGGCTATCCCCCGA
>WQVT01000032.1 GCA_009785715.1 Acidimicrobiaceae bacterium
CACCTGCCACGCACATGTACCGGGATCACTCACATGGTCGAGAATCGCGCACAGGCACTCGTGCACAGGAACACCGGCACAACGACCG
Source organism: Acidimicrobiaceae bacterium (assembly GCA_009785715.1). Lineage (GTDB taxonomy): Bacteria > Actinomycetota > Acidimicrobiia > Acidimicrobiales > Palsa-688 > WQVT01. The sequence continues at coordinate 89 of WQVT01000032.1, forward strand.
GCCCCGCACCCGCCGCTCCCACCCGCCGCTCCCAAGCCGGAGCCCCGCGGAGCCCCGCCGAGAGCCACCGAGAGCCGCCAGGCCCCCCGCCTTTTCCCCCCGGCGGCCCCTACCGGTAAGTTACGAACGTCACCGCGCCCGCGGCGACGGAGTGCCCTGGGGGGAGAGATGACCGAGACCGTGCGGGCCGTGATCACGACCGGCGGAGGGAAGCCGATCGAGCTCACGGAGATCGAGATCCCGGACCCCGGGCCCGGCGACGTGCTGGTCCGGGTCGTGGCGTGCGGTCTCTGCCACAGCGACCTCAACGTGATCAACGGCGCGCCGAACGACGAGACGCCCACCGTTCTCGGCCACGAGGCGTCGGGGATCGTCGAGGCCGTCGGCGAGGGGGTGACCGGCGTCGCTCCGGGTGACTTCGGGATCCTCTCGTGGCGCGCCCCGTGCGGACGTTGCCGGCCCTGCTTGCGCGGCAACCACGACCATTGCATCAGCACCCTCGTGGCCTCGCGCCCCTCCCACCTGAAGGACGGGCGGGCGCTGCGTGGGATGCTGGCGATCGGCGGGTTCGCCCAGAAGACCCTGCTCTCCGCCGCCCAGTTCGTGAAGGTCGACCCCACGGCGCGGCCCGAGGCCGTCGCCCTCATCGGCTGCGGGGTGATGACCGGCTTCGGCGCGGCCACGATCACCGGCGAGGCCCGGCGGGGAGACGTCGTGGCCGTGTACGGCTGCGGAGGCGTGGGTGACGCCGCCATCGCCGGCGCCAGCCTGGCCGGCGCCCGGGCGGTGATCGCCATCGACATCCAGCCGCAGCGTCTCGAATGGGCCAAGCGCTTCGGCGCCACCCACTTCGTCAACGCCAACGACGTCGACCCGGTCGCCGAGATCAACCGGCTCACCGACGACTTCGGGGCCGACGTGGTCGTCGACGCCGTCGGCACCCCGCAGGTGTACGAGCAGGCCTTCCGCTCGCGTGGACGCATCGGGGTCCTGGTGCATGTCGGTCTGCCGCGGCCGACCGACACCATCACCCTGCCGTTGCCCGAACTGTTCCGCCGCGGACCGATCAAGGCGTCGCACTACGGCGATTGCCTGCCGAGCCGCGATTTCCCCGCGCTCGTCGACCTCTACCAGTCCGGGAAGCTGGACCTCGACGGTTTCGTCAGTGAGACGATCCCCCTCGACGACCTGCCTGCCGCCCTCGAGCGCCTGCAGCGGGGCGACGTGCTCCGCTCCGTCGTCACCTCCTTCTGACCCGCCGTACCCCAAGCAAGAAACCCGACCGAAAGGGAGGAAAGCCAATGTCCGCCACGGAGCCGACCGCCCCGCCGCCCCAGCTCACGAACGAGGAACACGAGGCACGTCGAGCCGAAGGGGTGAAGATGAGCCAGGAGACCAAGGACCGCTTCGCTCACGAGGACGTGCCGTTCGGGTCCCATCCCCGCCAGCGGATGGACCTGTTCTTCCCGGAAGGGGAGGCCAAGGGACCGACGCTCGTCTTCCTCCACGGAGGCGGCTTCCGTGCGGGCGACCCCGGGTCGGTGAGCTACCACGGCTACCACTACCTGGAGTCCGGGGCCATCTTCGCCGCCATGGGCTACCGGCTGCTCCCCGATGCCAAGGTCGAGGACGCCGCCGACGACATCGAGGCCGGCCTGACGGCGCTCGCCGAGCGCGTCGCCGACCACGGCGGCGACCCGGAGCAGATCTACCTCTCGGGCCACTCGGCCGGCGCCATCCTCGCCGCCTCGGTGGGCCTCCGCCCGAGCTCGGCGATCCCGGCCGACCTGGTCAAGGGGCTGGTGCTGATCAGTGGCATGTACCAGGCCGAGAACAGCGACCCGGAGCGCTACAACCCGGGCTCGGCGCGCCACGTCAGCAGGCTCATCGACCACGTCGAACACATCCCCGGGCACACGATCGTCGTCGCCGGCGACCACGACTTCCCGGCCTGCCTTCCCGACGCCACGGCGCTCACCGAGCTGCTCCGGGCGAGGGGCGGCAGCGTCGAGATGTTCGTCGAGCCCGACGCCGACCACTTCGCCGCCAACCGCAGCTTCGTCGCCGCGTCGGGCCCGGTGCACGACGCCACGATCACGATGATGAAGCTGTCCTAGCCGAACCGGCCGGCCCGCCCGCAGCACGAGGACCAGCCCGGCCGCCCGCACCACCCTGGCGGCCGGGAGCGGGAGGTCAGCCGGCGCGGACGAATGCGTCCAGGGCGGCGACGATGTCCTTGGTCACCACCTCCGGCGGCTGATCGCCGTCGATCGTGAGCAGGATCCCCTGCGACCGGTAGTAGTCGACGAGCGGCTTGGTCTCGCGCTGGTAGATGTCGAGTCGGTGCTGGATGACGGCGCCGGTGTCGTCCGTCCGGCCCTCCTTCTCGGCCCGGGCCAGCAGGCGGCGGTGCAGTTCCTCGGTCGGGACGACGAGGTTCAGCACCGCCTGCAGGCCGACCTCGGGCATGTCCGTCACCAGGTCGTCGGCCGCCAGCGCCTGGTGGATCGTTCGCGGCCAGCCGTCGAGGACGAAGCCGGTCTGGGCCGCCCGGAGCAGGCGGCGGACCATCATCTGCAGGATCAGGTCGTCGGGGACCAGGTCTCCGTGTTCGAGATAGGCGCGCACGGCCTGCCCGATGTCACTCCCCTTCTCCACCTCGGTGCGCAACAGGTCGCCGCTCGAGATGTGCTCGATGCCGTAGTGGGCGGCAAGCCGGGCGGCCTGGGTCCCCTTGCCCGCGCCCTGGGGGGCCAGCATCAGGATCCGCACGGGTCGCTTTCCCACGGTGCCGGGACTCGTTGCCGCGCTGCACATGGGACCCCGAATTTACCGGCTCGGGGCGGCCCCTCGCCACCTTGCCCCGGGTAAGCCGTGGGATCCGAACGCACCGCTGCTACGCCGCGCCGCGCCGCTCCAATCCGATCTAGTCGGGCGCACCGATCACCTCTACCTGCTCTGCGTAGTGCAGATAGCGCTCGCCGCTCGGGCCGACCCAGCGGGGGTCGGGATCGACGACGGACCCGTACGCCGCCCACCGCCCCGCATCGTCGATGGACGTCTCGAGGCGGGCCCCGATCCGTGCCATCCAGGCCGCGCCGAGCGCCGCCCCCTCGGGGACCGCCACCGGTTCGACGGGCACCCCGTTCACGTCGGCGATCGCCCGCAGCCAGCTCCGGACCTGGCTGCCCCCGCCGCTGGCGACGATCCGTCTCGGCTTCGCCCCGGCCCGCTCCACGATCAGCCGGATCGCCATCGCCGACGCCTCGTACGCCGCACGGCGCAGTGCCGCCGGCGAGTGGGTGACGTCGAGTCCGGCGAGGCCACCCCGCAACCTGGGGTCGTGGAACGGCACCCGCTCGCCCCGGAGGAACGGACGCCAGACCGGGATCCGGCCAGGATCGAGGCCGGCGTCGCCGGCCGGGCGGATCAGGTGGTCCACCCAGTCCAGGAAGAGGCCGCCGGCGTTGCTCGGACCGCCGACCATCGTCATCCCGCGGCTGAGCGACGGGAGCCTCCACAGCCCGTCGGGAGGGACCGGTTGGGTCAACTGGTCGACCGACGCCAACTCGCTCTCCGCGACCACCCACACCACCAGCGTCGAACCACAAACCACCAGCACGTCACCGGGCGCGAGCGGTCCCGCCACCATTTCTTCGCAAAGGGCGTCGACACCGCCGGCCACCATCGCCGCGCTCGGCAGCCCGTCGACCTCGCCGATGATCTCGCCGAACATCACCATCTCTGGGAGTTGGGAACGGTCGGCCCCCGCCTTCGCGCAGCGGACCGCGTCCCAGCCGTCCCCGCCGAAGAGCGGCCCCGTGCTGAACGCCGTCCCGAAGTCGACGGCTGCCCGCCCGCCGAGCGCCCGGTTCGCCACCGCCTGAGCCGGCCAGTACCCGCGCGCCGACGGATAGGCGTTGGCCGCCCAGGTGAGCAGCGCGAGGGTCTCGAGCGAACGCGTGGGGTCGCGGTCACCGCCGTGCCCGCTGCGCCCGCGCTCGTCGTCGTAGAGGACCCCCGGGCCGATCGGCCTCCCTGCCTCGTCGACGGGGGTGAGGCTCGGCACCATGGCCGACACCGCAACGGCGCGGGGAACCGGGTGACCCTCCGACCGCAACCGGCCGACCACGTCGTCGAGGGCCCGGCGGGGTCCCTCGCACCAGGCCGCTCGGGCGTCGTGCTCCAGTCGGTGCGGGCTGTCGGTGACCAGGGCATGGGGCATGCGCGCCCGGGCGAGGACCCGGCCGTTGCCGTCCGCGGCCACCGCCTTGACCGAACTGGTGCCGATATCGATCCCCACCGTCACCGCGGCATCGGATTGTGACCAGGTTTGCAAGCTCAGACAGTATGACTCGGATGGCTGTGTCTCTGCCTACGCCTCTCCGTCCCGATCTGCGGATCCTGGCCACCGCACCGCTGCGAGGCCCCGGTCTGGACAAACTGGCCGGCCTCGGCGAGGTGATTCACGAGCCGTGGATCGACCAGCAGCCGTTGCGGATCTACGACGCCGCCGGGCTCGCGGCCCGGGCGAAGGACGAGGGCGCGAACGTGCTCGTGGTCGAGAGTGACGTGGTCTCCGGGCCGGTCTTCGACCTCCCGCTGCTGGCGGTCGCCGCAACCCGCAGCGATCCCACCAACGTCGATGTGGCGGGCGCCACCACGGCGGGCATCCCCATCCTCCACACACCCGGCCGCAACGCCGAGGCCGTCGCCGAGTTGACCGTCGCTCTGCTCTTCGCCGTCACCCGCCACCTCGTGGCCGCCGACCGCGACGCCCGCACCGGCCAGGTCTTCCGCGACGGGACCATCCCCTACCAACGCTTCCGTTCCTTCGAGCTGGCCGGGCGGACGGCCGGTCTCGTCGGGCTGGGGGCGGTCGGGCGGGCCGTGCGCTGGCGGCTCCGGGGCCTCGGCATGACCGTGCTGGCAACCGATCCCAACGCACCCGACGCCGGCGACCCGATCGAGGCGCTGACCCGGCGATCCGACGTGATCTCCCTGCACGCTGCCGTCACCCCCGAGACCCTTGGCTTCTGGGACCGGGAGAAGTTCGATGCCATGAAGCCGGGGGCGGTGTTCCTGAACACGGCCCGGGCCGGACTGCACGACCCCGACGCCCTCGTCGCCGCGCTGGCGAGCGGCCACCTCGGCGGGGCCGGCCTCGACCACGTCGACGGGGAGCAGCTCCCCGCCGGCCACCCGCTGCTCGGCTTCGACAACGTCGTCGTCACGCCGCACATCGCCGGGGCGACCTACGAGACCGAGGCTCGCGCCGCCGAGATGGTCGCCGACGACCTGGAACGCCTCGTCTCCGGGATTGCTCCGCTCCACGTCGCCAACCCGGAGGTATTCCGATGAGCCCAGAGGTCTTCCCATGAGCACCGTCGTCCGATGAGCACCGTCGTCCGATGAGCTTCGTCGAAGGCGCCCCGGAGGCCGTGCTGGCCGCCGCCAAGGACATGCTGCGCCGCAACCTGGTCGAGGGAACGGCCGGCAACATCTCCGCCCGCCAGAGCGACGGCACCATCGTCGCCACCCCCTCCTCGGTCAGCTACGAGGCGATGGAGCTCGCCGACCTGGTGGTCGTCGACCCCGACGGCACGCTCCGCTCCTCCCGACCGGGACGATCCCCGACCTCGGAGCTCGCGCTCCACCTGGCCTGCTACCGCGCCTTCTCGGACATCGGCTCGGTGATCCACTCCCACCCCGTCTGGGCCACGATGTTCGCCGTGAGTCACCAGCCGATCCCGGCATGCGTCGACGAGTTCACCATGTACGTGGGCGGCGAGGTCCGCTGTGCCGAATACGGACCCTCTGGGAGCGCTGAGGTCGCCGCGGCCGCCGTCAAGGCGCTCGAAGGCCGCGGCGCAGCACTCCTCGCCAACCACGGTGTCGTGGCGGTCGGGCCGACGCCCGAGCGGGTCCTGCACATCGTCGCCCTGGTGGAGCGGACGGCGCAGATCGCCTGGGGCGCACGGGCGCTCGGGGGCCCCGTTCCGATCCCCGCCAAGGTCAACGAGGACTTCGCCGGTGTCTACCAGCTGATGCGCACCCTCCCCTGACCTCAGCCGCTTTCAACGGGATCGGGCAACACCAGGTCCGACTTGACGACCTTCCCGGTCGCGTTGCGCGGCAGCGACGCGACGAGCACCACCCGGCGGGGGACCTTGTAGTCCGCCAATCGCTCGGCAGCGAAGGCTTGCAGCCCCGCCGGCTCGAGGCCGCTCCCCGGCCTCGCCACCACCCATGCCGCCACGTCCTCGCCGAGCACCGGGTGCGGGACCCCCGCCACCGCCGCCTCGGCAACGTCGGGGTGCTCGTAGAGGACCGCCTCCACGTCGGCGGCGTAGACGTTGTTCCCGCCCCGGATGATCACCTCCTTGAGCCGGCCCACCACGTAGACGTACCCGTCCTCGTCGATCCTCGCCAGGTCGCCGGTGTGGAGACCGTCGGTCCGCCAGGCCGCCGCAGAGGCCTGCGGGTCGCGGTAGTACTCCCGGGCCTTCCCGGGCAGGCGGATGACGAGCTCGCCGACCTCGCCCGTGCCGAGGCGCTCCCCGTCCGCGTCGACGACGAAGAACTCGGCGGGAGGCAGCGGCCGGCCGACGGAGCCGGCCCGGCGTTCCGTCTCCTCCTTCGGCAGGATGGTGAAGGCGGGCCCGGCTTCGGTCATCCCGTAGGCGTTCGACACGGCGGCGGCCGGCATCAGCGCCTGCAGGCGCCGCTGGACCTGCGGGGCGAGTGGCGCCGAGCCGAGTGCGCAGAGCCCGATGCTCGACAGGTCGGCGCGCTCGAAGTCCGGATGGGCGAGCAGCAGCTCCGCCATCGCCGGCACCAGGAAGACCATCGCCGGCCGGTGCTCCTCGACCGCGGCGATCCAGGCCACGGGCTCGAATCGGGGGAGGTACAGGGCGGTCATCCCGAGCTTCATCGGGGTATAGACAGAGGTGATACCCGCGAAGGTGAACAGCGGCGAGCACGTGAGCCAACCGGCTCCGCTCCAGGTCGGCAGGCCGGCGGGGAGCAGCGAGGCGTTGGCGTGGCGGACGGCCACCCCCTTCGGACGGCCGGTGGTGCCCGAGGTGTAGATGATGTCGGCCAGATCGTCCTCGTCGACCTCCACGCGGTAGGGGGTGCGGTCGCCGTCCATCACCTCTTCCCAGCTGAGGAGGGGTCGGGCAAAGGGTCGATTGACGCCACCGACCGCCACGACCACCTCGACGCCGGGCGGCACCTGCCCCTCCCCGGACGGCCCATCGCCGGCGAGGCTCTCCCCGACCCGCGCCAGCGCCGGTTCGTCCGCCACCACCACCGAGGCTCCCGCGTGGTCGAGCACGGCACGCAGCTCGGCGGCCACCCACCGGGTGTTGATCGGCACCGCCACCGCCCCGGCCCGGTGGACGGCCGCGTAGCTGACCACCCAGGTCAGCGGTTGGTCGGCGGAGACGTAGATCGCCACCCGGTCGCCGCGCCGGACGCCGATCTTCCCGAGACCCCGCGCCATTCCATTCGCCTGAGCGTCCCAGTCCGCGAAACTGAGGCCACGGGAGGCTGCCAGATCGACGAACGCCGTCTCGGGCGCGAAGTGCGCCGCCATGAGCGCAACCTGGTCGGTCGGAGCGGAACCGGTCACCGGCGCAGTCTAGGAATGCGAAACCGCCCGCAAGAGCGCCCCCTCCTCCCCGTATCCTCGGGAGGAGGATGAGCGCGCGCGACGTCACTGGGCGGATCATGACCGCCCTTCGCCACGCCATCGGACGGGGAGCACGCAGCGGCCACCAGCGTCTGGAGGTGCACCTCGGCGGGCCCCAGCGCACCTACGTCATCGTTTTGCTGGCCGCCGTGCTGGCCCTCTCGAGCGCCGACACCGCGACCGTCGGCGCATCCGCCACCCAGTTGCGCGCCGCGCTGCACATCGACAACACCGACATCGGGCTCCTGGTGGCGGTGAACGCCGCCGTGGGCGCCGTGTTCAGCCTGCCGTTCGGCTTCCTGGCCGACCGCTTCCGGCGCACCACGCTGCTGGCCGTGTCGGTCTTCCTGTGGGGCGGCGCCATGCTCTGGAGCGCCACCGCGAGCTCGTTCGACAAGCTGCTGCTCGCCCGCCTCGCGCTCGGGGTCGTCACCGCCGTCGCCGGGCCGGTGGTCGCATCCCTGATCGGCGACTACTTCCCGAGCAACGAGCGGGGGCGCATCTACGGCTACGTGCTCACCGGGGAGTTGGTGGGCGCCGGGTTCGGCTTCGCGGTGACTGGCGACATCGCCGCACTGTCGTGGCGCCTGGCGTTCGTGATCCTCGCCATCCCGACCTTCGTGCTGGCCCGCTTCCTGCTCCGGCTCCCCGAACCGGTCCGTGGCGGGCTCGCGCCCCTGCAACCCCAGGACCGGTCCCACCGCCGGGAGGCCCGCGCCGATCGACCCCCGGCCCCGGGCCGCCCCGACGAGACCCTGATGTTCCCCGCCCAACCTGGCGGCGGCGCGCCGTCCCCGGTGGACCCCACCGGGCGCCTCGACCCGCGCTTCCCGGCACCCGGCTATACCGACCCCCGGCGAAGCGAGCCGTCGGGTGCCTACGACTGGGCCTACCCGGGCGCCGGCGGCGGGGGAGACGCGCCTGCCGACCCGAGCCCCGAGGATCCGACCGCCCCGACCGACGCCCAGCGGCTCGCCCAGGAACGCGGGATCGGCCCCGACGACCGGCTCGCCGCCCGCCTCGCGGACACCCGGGGGCTGGTGCCCACCGTCCGGCACCTGCTCGCCATCCGCACCAACACCGTGCTGATCGTGGCGAGCGCCCTCGGCTACTTCTACCTCGCCGGCATCGAGACCTTCGCCGTCGAGTTCACCAAGCAGCAGTACGGCATCAACCAGGCGGTTGCCAACCTCCTGCTCCTCGTGGTCGGCACGGGGTCGGTGGTCGGCGTGCTGCTCTCCGGCCCGCTCTCCGACCGCCTGCTCAAGGGCGGGCGGCTGAACGCCCGCATCGGGACGACCGGGGTGATGGCCAGCCTGACGGTCCTGCTCTTCATCCCGGCGGTGCTCACCCGCAGCGCCACGACCGCCGTCCCCTATCTCACCTTCGCCGCCCTGGCCCTGGCCGCGCAGAACCCCCCGATCGACGCCGCACGGCTCGACATCGTGCCCGCTCGCCTCTGGGGCCGGGCCGAGGGCCTGCGAACTGCGCTGCGCACCGCCGCGCAGTCCCTCGCGCCCCTCGCCTTCGGCGGCCTCTCCGACCTCTTCGGTGGGCACCGAACCGGCCTGCAGCTGGCGTTCGGACTGATGCTCATCCCCCTCGCCGGAAACGCCTATGTGCTGTTCCGCGCCATGCGCAGCTACCCCGCCGACGTCGCGACCGCGGCAGCCGCGAACGCGCTGTCCACGGGATCGGGGGCGACGGTGGGCGCGCCGCAGCAACCGGCCACCGCCGAGCCCGCATGGCCGGCGCCCCCCGACCGGGTACAGGGCTGGCCCGAGCTGAGCGACCCCCGCTCCCCTTCCGCGTGGCGCAACGCCGAGGGCAGCGACCGGACCTGATCCGAGGCTAGGACGCCGCGGAGCCCAGGCCGTCGAGCAGCTTGGCGGCGATCGGGGCGGCCACCGTGCCCCCGGTGCCCCCGCCGTAGACGAACACCGCGAACGCCAGGTCGCCACGGAAGCCGATGAACCAGGCGTCGGTCGGAGGGGTGGGGCCCCCGCCGAACTCTGCGGTCCCCGTCTTGCCGAACGTGCCGGCCGGCAGGCCGGCACCCGCCGCGGTGCCGGCGGGGTTGGTGACGACCGCGTTCATCAACGTGTGCAGCGCCTGGTCCACGCCCGCGTCCAGCGGCTTCGGCGCCAAGGTGTCGTCCGGCGCCCCGGTGACGAGGCGGGGTTCCCGCAGCGCGCCGCTGTCGACGGTGGCGGCGACCGTCGCCATGTCGAGCGGGGACACCGTCACCTGTCCCTGGCCGATCGCCGTCGCCGCCAGGTCCACCGGCGAACGCGGGACCGGCACGTTCCCGCCGTAGCCGGAGAGGCCCATCCTCGGCTTCACGCCGATCCCGTAGGTCGCCGCGTCCGCCGAGAGGCTGGCACCGGGGAGGCCCGACGACAGGCCGATGAAGGCCGTGTTGCAGGACTCCGCGAAGGCCTGCAGGAAGCTCAGGGTCGGCACCGACTCGCCCTCGTCGTTGTGGAAGGTCTTGCCGTCGACGACGATCGTGGGCGGGCAGGTGGCCATCGTGGACTCGGTCACGCCGTGTTCGAGCAGCGCCGTGGAGGTGACCACCTTGAAGGTGGAGCCGGGAGGGACGGCTCCGTCGAAGGCGACGTTGAACCCCTCGGTCGGGCTGCTGACCGACGCCAGGACCTGACCGGTGGAGGCCCGCTCGACGACGATGGCGGCCTGCTTGGTCACCCCGGCGAGGGCGGCCTCGGCGGCCGACTGGACCGTCGGGTCGATGCTGGTCTGCACCGGGCGGCCCGGCACCGCCGGCTCCGACGCCACGGTCGCGACCGTCTGGCCCTTCGCCCCCTCGACGGTGGCGGTGACGGCCGGGCTGCCCGCCAGCTGGTGCTCATAGGCTTCTTCGATCCCCCCCTGCCCGACGTCGTCGCCGGCGGCGTAGGGCTCGCCGAGGCTCTTCAGCTGCTCGGCGGTGATGGGGCCGACCTGCCCGACGATCTGCGCACCGAGCGCCGGGGTCAGGGGGGTCGGCGCGCTGGAGGTCTCGAACTGGGTTCCCGGGAGGGGATAGATCTTGGCCTTGATGGCCTGGTAGGCGGCATCGCTCAGGGTCTGGATCGGCTCGAAGTCGTCCGGGTGTGCCTTCGCTTGCGCGAGGGCGTCGTCGACGTCGGTGGCGTTCAGTCCCGACGCCACCAGCGCCGCCCGCAGGCTCGTCGGGTCCTTGATCCGGAGACCGGCGAGGCCGACGGTCACCACCGTGGCGCCCGGGATCAGGTTGACGCCGCCCGCTCCGAGCACGTCCGCCCGGGGCGGCCAGCTGACGTGCAGGGCAAAGTGGTCACCCGCCCCGAGCGACGAGGAAATGGTGCGCGGCGACCAGAGGATCAGCCAGTGCCCCCTGACCATCCGGAGCGCGATCGTCGAGGAGAGCGTGAGGGGGAACTTCGAAGCGAGG
>WQVT01000033.1 GCA_009785715.1 Acidimicrobiaceae bacterium
GCTCGTCGATGGTGTTCACCGTGTGGGGGCGGGTGGGGTTGGTCGAGGAGGGGAGCACGTTCGCCTCGCCCGCCACCCGGATGATGTCGGGGGCGTGGCCGCCGCCTGCACCCTCGGTGTGGTAGGCGTGAATCGTCCGGCCCGCGATGGCCGCGAGCGTCGAGTGGACGTAGCCGGCCTCGTTGAGCGTGTCGGTGTGGATCGCGGCCTGCACCCCGGATGCGTCGCAGACCCGCAGGCAGGCGTCGATCGCGGCGGGGGTGCTGCCCCAGTCCTCGTGCAGCTTGAAGCCCGCCGCCCCCGCCCGTACCTGTTCCCAGAGCCCCTCCTCGGAGACGGTGTTGCCCTTGCCGAGCAGGGCGACGTTGACCGGCCAGGCGTCCAGCGCCCGGAGCATCGCCGAGAGGTACCAGGCGCCCGGGGTCACGGTGGTCGCCTTGGTGCCCTCGGCCGGACCGGTGCCCCCGCCGATGATCGTGGTCACGCCGGCGGCCAGCCCCTCCTCGATGACCTGGGGGCAGATCAGATGCACGTGGCAGTCGATCGCTCCCGCCGTCAGGATGAGCCCGCTTCCTGCGAGCACCTCGGTCGAGGGCCCGATGCAGAGCCCGGGGTGCACCCCGTCCATCGTGTCCGGGTTACCGGCCTTACCGATCGCCGCGATCCGGCCGTCCCGCACCCCGACGTCCCCTTTGACAACCTTGTCATAGTCCAAGACGATGGCACCGGTGATGACCAGGTCCGGCGCCCCGGCCTCCCGGGTCGTGCGCCCCTGGCCCATGGACTCGCGGATCACCTTGCCGCCACCGAAGACCGCCTCTTCGCCGGCACGGCCGGGGCCGCCACAGAGATCCTCGGTCACCTCGATGACGAGGTCCGTGTCCGCCAGGCGGATTCGGTCGCCTGCGGTCGGCCCGTAGAGGGCGGCGTAGCCGGCCCGGGACAGCTCAGCCATCGAGGGGACCGCCCACTTCTCCCCGGAAACCCGCCGCGTACCGGGCGCCGGCGAGGTCCACCAGCTCCACCTCCCGGCCGATGCCTGGCTCGAAGCGGACACTGGTGCCGGCGGGGATCGCCAGGCGGCGCCCTCGCGCCGCGTCCCGGTCGAACGACAGGGACGGGTTGGCCTCGGCGAAATGGAAGTGCGAGCCGACCTGGATGGGGCGGTCGCCGGCGTTGTCGACGCGGATCGTCACGGTGGGCCGGCCCTCGTTGATGACGATCGGGCCCTCGCCGAAGATCACTTCGCCGGGACGGACGCTCATCGGATCGGCTCGTGGACGGTGACGAGCTTGGTCCCGTCAGGAAACGTGGCCTCCACCTGCACCTCATCCACCAACTCGGCAACGCCCTGCATGACGTCATCGACGCTCAACACGTCGCGTCCCGCAGTCATCAGCTCGGACACGGACCTCCCGTCCCGGGCGCCCTCCAGGACAAAGCTGGTGATGACCGCCACCGCCTCGGGATGATTGAGGCGAAGGCCTCGCGCCCGGCGATCCCTCGCCAGCATTGCCGCCAGGGAAATCAGCAGCTTGTCCCGCTCGTGCGGCGAAAGATTCACGTCAGATTCCTGCCAGCCATGGCTCAGCATAGGGGTCCTCCCTACTCGTGCCAATGGTGTAAATGCTCAAATCTGGGGCGCCCGGGAAGCGGCTGCCTAGGCGGTTGCGCGGACGGTTGCCGCCTCCTACCGTCGGACGCGACACGTCCCGCAGACCGGAAAAGGATCGGGAGATGAGCGACCAGGCACCCGTAGGTCCGGTGGCCGGCACCAAGGTGCCGCGTTTCGCCGGCGATCCGACCTTCGCCCGCCTGCCGCGCATCGATGCGGTCGGCAGGTATGACGTCGCCGTGCTCGGGGCGCCCTTCGACGCGGGGACCTCCTACCGGCCAGGGGCGCGGTTCGGGCCGATCGCCGTGCGGACGGCTTCGCGGCACCTGCGGCCCGCCTACCACCAGGAGCTCGGCGTCCAGCCGTATCAGACGCTGCAGGTCGTCGACGCGGGTGACGTCTCCGCCAACCCCTTCTCGATCACCGAGGCGCTCGAGAGCATTCAGCGCCACGCCTCTGAGGTGTTGGAGAACGGTTCGCGACTGATCACGATCGGCGGCGATCACACCGTCGCGCTGGCCTTGCTGCGTTCGATTCGGGCCCGGCAGGGCCCGGTCGCGCTCGTGCATTTCGACGCCCACCTCGACACCTGGGACACGTATTTTGGGGCCCCGGTGACTCACGGCACCGTGTTTCGGCGTGCCTTCGAGGAGGGCCTGTTGATCGAGGACCATTCGATCCACGTGGGGATCCGAGGACCGGTCTACGACGCCCTCGACCTGGACGAGCAGGATGGCTTCGGCTTCAAGGTGGTCCGCGCCGTCGACCTGGACCAGCGCGGGTTCGAGGAGGTCGCCGATCTCATCCGTCGGCGGGTCGGCGCCTGCCCGGTCTACGTCTCCATCGACGTCGACGTCCTCGATCCGGCCTTTGCGCCCGGCACCGGGACGCCCGAGATGGGTGGGTTCACGAGCCGCGAGCTGCTCCGACTCCTGCGGTCCCTGGACGGGCTCGCGATCGTGGCCGCAGACGTGGTCGAAGTCTCACCTCCCTACGACGTCTCGGAGATCACCGCGCTCGCCGCGGCGACCCTCATGTACGACCTCACCTCCTTGATGGCCAAGCGAGCGGAAGGAGCGACGGCCGGCGCAGTCGAGGGCTCCTTAAACGCGGTCCAACCAGGGATCGCTCATTGAATCTGTTCACAGGGGCGTAACGCGATTTCACATCCCTGAAATCGGACCCGGTCTTACGATCAGGACAAGGCCAGAACCCAATGCGGAGGCCAGCCCCGATGCGCATCTACTTCTGCTCGGACATCCACGCTTCCGACCGCTGCTGGAAGAAGTTCCTGGCTTCGGCAAAGTTCTACGACGCCGACGTGATCGTCATGGGAGGCGACATCACCGGCAAGTTTGTGGTGCCGATCATCGAGCAGAAACGGGACCGTTACCTGTGCCGGTTCAACGGGGTCGAGCGAAAGCTGTCCGGCAAGGACCTCGAGAAGATGTCGGCCATGATCGCAGACGGCGGCTCCTACGCCTACGTGACCACCGACGACGAGTACCGGGCGATCGACGGCGATCCCGTTCGGGTCGACGAGTTGTTCCGCCGGCTGGCGCTAGAGCGACTGGGGCGCTGGATGGAGATGGCTGACGAGCGGTTGGGGGATTCGACCGTGCGTGTGCTGGTCAGCGCTGGCAACGACGACTATCCCGAGGTCGACGAGGTCCTGGCCCGCTCGGCCAAGGTGGAGGATCCCAACGAGGCGGTTGTCGAGCTGGGCGGGGATCTTCAGTTAATCGGCCTGGGTTACGGGAATCGAACGCCCTGGGCCTGCCCGCGTGACATCAGCGAAGAGGAACTGGCGCAGCGCATCGACACGCTGGTCTCCAAGGTCAGGGAGCCGGAGCGCACGATCTTCAGCTTCCACGTGCCGCCGTACGACACCGGCCTGGATTCGGCCCCCAGGCTGGACGGCGAGATGCGACCGGTCATGGGACCGGCGGGCGTGGAGATGGTGCCGGTCGGCAGTACGGCGGTGCGCGAGGCGCTGCTCCGCTACCGGCCCTTTCTCGGACTTCACGGCCACATCCACGAGTCACGGGCGATCATCGATCTCGAGGGCGTGCTGGCCGCCAACCCGGGCAGCGAATACGGCGAGGGAATCCTCAATGGGATTCTCATCGACGTCGAGGAGGGCCGAGCGCCTGCGCTCGCGATGGTCACGGGCTGAGGGGCCCGGACGAGAGGGGAGTCATCGTGGCTATAGCTCCATCGAGAAGGAGCAGCGCCGTACCCCAGGGAGTATTCACCCGGCAGAGCTCAGGGCTGGTCCGCCAGGTCCGCACGGACGACGTCATGTTCTACGGATGGCAGCAGATCGCCCTCGGCTACATCATCTTCATCGTCTTCGCCTGGCAGTTCTACCCGGGCGCGTCGATGGAGGGCGCGGCGATCATCGCCACGATCGGCGGAGTCTTCCTGGCCACCTGCTACGCGCTGTTGACGATCACCTATCCGCGCTCGGGCGGGGACTACGTCTTCATGTCGCGGATCCTGCACCCGTCGATCGGGTTTTCCATGGGCTTCTCCATGGCGTTCTGGGAGATCTTCTACTACGGGATCAACGGGGCCTTCCTGTCCATCTACGGCATGGCCCCACTCTTCTCGACGCTCGGCATCCAGGAGCACAGCAGCGGGTTGACGAGTGTGGGGAACTGGTTCGCGGGGCATACCGGCACGTTCGTCACGGGCAGTGCCATGATCGTCCTCTTCGCCTTCATCCAGCACCGCGGCGTGGGCCTGTACTTCCGCACCCAGCGGTGGGCCTCGTATATCGCCCTGGCCAGCATCGTCACGACCATCGTCACGCTGTCGCTGGTGGCCGGCCATGTCTTGAACTTCGAGTCGCACTTCAACGCGCTGGCCGGTCGCAATGCGTACCAGCACGTGATCCACGAGGCCAGGTCGTCGGGAACGAACCTGTCTCCAGGATTCAGTTTCGCCAGGACGGCCGACTTCTCGCTGTGGCCCGCATTCTCGCTCTGGTTCGCGGTCATCTCGGTCACCTTCGCCGGAGAGATCAAGAACGTGCGCCGAGGGACCATCGTCGGGATGAACGGTGCCATCGTGAGCATGGGCGTGGCCATGACGGTGCTGTTCGTCCTGTACCGGGCGGCGTTCGGCAGCCAGTTCCTGCTCGCCGCGACCAGCCTGCCGGCCTCGAAGTTCCCCTTGCCCGCGTCGCCCTTTGTCAACCTGTTCACGGGGATCGCCGGCGGCAACGCCGTCCTGACGGTGATCAACAGCCTGTGGGTGATTCTGATTCTGCTCTACGTGGGTGGCACCACCCTCGTGTATTCGACCCGGTCGATGATCGCATGGGGTATCGACGGGGTGGTACCCGACCACCTGGCGGACGTGTCGGGGAAGTACCACACGCCCACCTGGGCGATCATCGTGTCGCTCGTCCTGGCCGAGTTGTGGCTGGGGCTTTACTCGTTCAGCAGTCTGCTCGCGGTGTTGTCGGGATATCTGGGCTTCGCCCTGCCGTTCATGGCGGCGGCGGTCACCGCCATGGTGTTTCCGTTCCTGCGCAAGAACACCTTCGAGAGCTCGCCCGTGGCCTGGCGTATCGCAGGCATCCCCGTCCTGTCGGTGTTCGGCCTGGTGGCCTTCGTCTTCACGCTCTTCCTCACGATTCGGCTGGTCCAGGACGATGCCTTCGGTGCCAACCACACCTTCTCGATCGTCATGGCGGTGGCCGTGTTCTTCGGAGCCCTGGTGTGGTTCTTCGCCTTCCGCTGGTACAAGATGCGCTCCGGCGTCCAGATCGACCGCCGCTTCCAGGAGATTCCTGTCGAGTGACGGCTGCGGGTGGTCAGTCGGAGAACGGCCGGTCGGAGAACATGGAGGCCGTCGCCTGGCAGCTGCTCGAACAGGCGACAGAACGGGACATCAAGCTACGCCTGACCGGTTCGCTCGCCGTGCGCCACCACTGCCACACCTGGGGCTCGGCCATGTCGGACCTGGGTCGCCGGCCCCCCCAGGACATCGACCTGGCGGGCTACTGGAGTCAGCGCAAGGCGATCGCGTCGCTGTTCGAGTCGCAGGGCTTCCGCCTGGACCCGGCGATCGCGCAGGCCCAGGAATACGGCATCAAGCGCTTCGTCTACGAGCACCCCGACGACGGTGTCAAGGTGGACGTGTTCATGGATGAACTGGTCATGGCGCACACCATCTCCTACCGCGACCGGCTCGAGCTGTCGGCGCCGACCCTGCCGGTCACCGACCTTCTGCTCTCGAAGCTCCAGGTCCATGAGATGACGGCCAACGACCTGGTCGACATGACCATCCTGTTCCTGGAACACGAGACGTCCGACAGCCCACAGCCCGACGTCATCGACTGTTTGCAGGTTGCGGACATCCTGCGCAACGACTGGGGCTTCTGGTACGAGGCGATGCAGAACCTGGACAGGGTGGAGCACGCGTTGGCCGGTTACCCCCACTTCGGCGACCAGGACAGAAGCGTGGCGCAGTGTGCGATTGCGGATCTCCGCACCGCCCTGGTTGAGACCCCCAAGTCAGCCCGCTGGAAGCTCCGTGCCCGCTTCGGCGACCGCGTCCGGTACTGGGAGGAGGTCGACGAGGTGCACCGGAAAGAGCCCGATCAGATCTGAACCGGCAGGCCCAGGAACTCGACCGCGTTCACGCCGAGGATCAGCCGACGTTCCTCGTCGGAGAGGTGTGGCAGCTGCATCACCTGGTCCACCGTTCGGTCCACCTGGTACCACGGGAAGTCGGTGCCGAACATGACCCGGTCGGCGCCAATGGATTTGATCATCCTGCCGAGCTCGTCGTTGCTGGGCGCTCCCGGTGCGCCGGCCCAGGCGATGATCTCGCACAGGTCGAAGCGCAGCTGGGGGTAGGCCTCGGCCAGTGCGACCGTTTGCCGCCAGCGCCCTCCCCCCAGATGGGCGAGGATCAGCTTCAGACCGGGGTGAGCGTCGAGAACCGATGCGAAAGCTTGCGGCTCTGCCCACTCAGGCCCGGATCGCGAGGCGCCGGCGTGGGCGACCACTCCCATCTCGAGCTCCACGCAGGTTTCGTAGATGTCGTCCATCCGCGGGTCGTCGACCCGGAACCGCTGGGTCACCGGGTGGATCTTGAAGCCGAGGGCGCCTCGCTCGCTCGCCCAGCGCAGGTGTTCGGCCCCGTCCTTGCCTCCCATGACCGTCGGGTCAACGGCGACGAAGGCCGTCATGTCCGAGCGGCCGGCTGCGAGGTCGAGCGCCCAGGTGTTGAACGCCACCAACCGGTCCCGCAGGACTCCCTGGTGCGTTTCGAGCGTCGGCACCGCTCCCTCCTCCCCGGTGAGCTTGGTGAGCTCGGTCGAGGGGACGAACATGTTGACCACGACGAAATGGTCCGCGCCTGCGGCTCGCATCGCGTCGGAGACCTGGCCGATGGTGCCGGCGAGCTCGCAGATCTCGACGTCGTCCTTTGTGCCGTATTCCCAGATCTCGTAGGGATCCCGCTCCGCTTCGATGCCCGGTTCCCCCTCCGGGAGCACGTGGACATGGGTGTCGACGATCGGGGGATGTGCCATCGCGTGATGGTACGGATCGCCGGAGGGGGCACCTACCCCGGAGCGGGACTGTTCACGAGTCCTTCACAGGCCGATGTCCCTTCACATGACGACCCCACCGTTGGGGCTGAACACCCAGCCGGCGTAGTAGTCGGCGTTCGGGGATGCCACGAATTCCACGGTGGCAGCAACGTCATCGGGCCTGCCCCACCGGCCGAGAGGGATGCCGGCGAGGGTCTCGTCGTTGTACTCCTCGGGATAGTCCGTGAGAAGTGGGGTCTCGATGGGACCGGGGGCGACGACATTGACGTGTACGCCGGACGGGGACAGCTCCCGGGCCAGCGCCTTGCTGAAGGCAATGACGCCACCCTTCGACGCGCTGTAATGGGTCATGGACACGGCGCCGATCAAACCGAGCTCAGACGCCACGTTGATGATCTTGCCGTGGCCAGCCTCGATCATCGCCGGCGCGACCACCCGGCAGGTGTTGAACACGCTCTTCAAGTTGATGGCGATCATCTCGTCCCATTCCGCCTCCGTCATGTCGACGAACCGCCGGCGGCTTCCGATCCCGGCGTTGTTGACGAGCACCTCGACCGGGCCGAGCGCGGCGGCGCCCAGCTCCAGGGCCCGGGCCACGTCGGCGCTGCTCGCAACATCGACCGCTTCGTAAGAAGCGAGTCCGTCCAGCTCGGCGACGAGGTCGGGCAGGGGCCGGCGGTCGAGGAGCAGCAGCCGGTCACCTGACGCTGCGAAACGGCGGGCGACAGCCGCACCGATGCCGCCGGCAGCACCCGTGATCGCCACGACCCGGGGCCGCTCCGACGTCACTCTGCCGTTGGGTAGGGTCCCCAGGCGCTGGCACGGGCCCTGGCCGGTTTCCTTCCCAATTTGCCGCCCCGGACGAGGGTGGCGAGCGTATCGAGCACCACCCGGGCGCTGAGGAGGGACGTCTGTTCGGCCCAGTCGTAGGGCGGGGAGCACTCGACGATCTCCATGCCCGACAGCCCGCCCTCGGCCACCAGCCGCACCAGGCCGAGGGCCTCTCGGGGCAACAGGCCGCCGGGCTCGGGCCACCCGGTGCCCGGTACGAAGCCGGCGTCCACCACGTCGATGTCGAAGGAGAGGTACACCGCCTTCGCCCCCTGCCACGCGAGCTCCAGGGCCGTCTCGGCAATCTTCTCGATGCCGACCCGCTCCACGTCGCCGACCGTCATGACGGTCGTGCCCCGTGCGCGGCCGACCTTGACGCCGGCCCTCGGCGCCTGCCAGCCGCCGATGCCGATCTGAACCAGGTTGGTGGCCGGGGCATTGGCGATGTTGGTGGCGTGG
Organism: Acidimicrobiaceae bacterium; assembly: GCA_009785715.1. Classification (GTDB taxonomy): domain Bacteria; phylum Actinomycetota; class Acidimicrobiia; order Acidimicrobiales; family Palsa-688; genus WQVT01. The sequence goes on from WQVT01000033.1 coordinate 8,478, forward strand.
AACCACGGGGTCGTGTGCATCCGCTCGTCCAGGTCGAGCTCCTGGGTGTCCACGTGCCGGTCGAAGTGGATGATCCCGATGTTCCCGTCGACGTAGGGGGCCAGGCCGCGGACGGTCGGATAGCCGATGGAGTGGTCCCCGCCGAGGACCACGGGGAATACCCCTTCCGACGCCACGTGGCCGATGGCGCGGCTGATCTGGTCGAAGGACTTCTCGAGGTTTCCCGGGATCGTGAAGACGTCCCCGATGTCCACGACGTTGAGCTGCTCACGGAGGTCGACGCCGTATTCGTAGCTGTAGGTGCCGAAGAGGTTGGTGGCCCTGCGGATGCCCTGTGGCCCGAAGCGGGTGCCGGGCCGGTAGGTCGTGCCGGCATCCAGCGGCGCCCCGAAAATGGCTACCTCGGCGTCGCCCACGTCGTGGACATCCTCGAGGTATGGACACTTGAGGAACGTTCCCCGCTCGCCGGCGAAGTGGGGCAGCTCGCCCCGCGCGAAGGTGGAGATAGAGCGGTCGGTGATCGACTCGGCGGCCTCGAGCCCGTACTCGATCGCCCGGTCGACTTCCTCCCGCCACCGCCGATCGCTCAGGTTCGCTTCGGCCTGTTGGGCCCAGGCGCCCTCCCAAGCGGACATGCCCTGGCTACTCGTCGGCGGCGAGTCGGGCGGGAGGTGATGATGCGAGTGGTCGTGTTCGTGCTGGTCCGACATGTCGTGGCTCCCTCGCAAATAGCGTCTATCCCTCCGTGCCCCGCAGCATCACCTTCGACACTGTGGGAGCTCCTCCCGGTCCAGGCTCACCGCAACCGGTAGCAGGACCTCGGAGCTTCGTTCAGATTTCCGACAGGAAGTTAGGGCCATCGGATGTCCATCCGATATCGGCGATGTGAACAGCGTGTCAACGGTATGGACCGGATCGCTGGCCCCTTCACCGCGAACCTGTGTTCACATTCTCGTCACGGTCGGGAACGAATCTCGAAACACTGTTGCGGCAGCGTCCACGTGTCCCGGCAAGGAAGACCGACACAGGAGTTGCCGACTTGGCCGACCTGATCCGTCCGCTCCCCCCAAATGGCGGAGGACCTCGCAGCGTCCTGGGCGAAAAGACCGCCCTCGTCGTCGTAGATATTCAGCAGGGTGGTGCAGTGCCTGCAGCGGAGTCGGGGATCGCCGTCATGGACGGCTACGCCGAGATGGCCGCCCGTGCAGAGCTGCTCGTAACCACCGCCAGGGCAGCGGGGTTGCCCGTCATATTCGTGCAAGAGTTGCACCGGGCCGACGGAGTTGACTTCGGGCGCGAGCTCGACGGCGACGAAGGAGTCCACTGCGTCGAGGGCGCCGCGACCACCGAGCTCTGGCCGACGTTGCAGCCCGGACCGGGGGACTACTACGTGCCGAAGCGCCGGTACTCCGCCTTCTTCGGTACCGACATGGACATCCTCCTCCGGGGCCTCGGCAGCGAGACCCTCGTGCTGATCGGCAGCCTCACCGACGTGTGCATCCACTACACGTTCGTCGATGCGCATCAGAGAGATTTCCGCACCCGGGTCGTCGAGGACTGCGTGATCGGATCGTCCACGGCCGCGCACGAGGCCTCGCTCGCGGCCATGGAATACCTGCAGCACGGCGCCCGGCGCACCACCGAGGAGCTGCTGGCCGAACTGCACGAGCGAGTCGAACCGCACTCGATCGTCGAACTGCACAGTCGCACGCCTGCCGGCGTCGGCGCCCCCCAAGAAACAGGAGTCCTGTGATGAAGCTCTCTCGTGTCAGGCGCCGCCATCAGGTCGCGGCCGTAGGCCTCGCCGCCCTGGTCGCCGGCATGGGCTCCGCCGGCGTGTCCTCCGGGACAGCGGCGGCCGCGCCCAAGTCCTTCCCGAAGAGCCACACGCTCACCCTCAGCTTCCTGCAGGATCCGGGCCAGCCGCCCGACCCGGACGTGTACTACGCCGGGGAGGGGCTGCTCCTCACCCGGAACCTCTACCAGGGCCTCGTCCAGTTCCAGCCCGGTACCGCGACGAAGAAGGTCATCCCCTCACTCGCGACGAGTTGGAGCGAGTCGGCGGACCGGCTGACCTACACCTTCGACCTGCGGAAGGGCGTCAAGTTCCACGACGGCACGCCGTTCACCTCTGCGGCCATCGCACCGGACTTCGCGCGGCGGGCCGCCGTCAACGGAGGCCCCGCGTACATGGTCTCCGGTGTCGCCTCCGTGAAGCCCGAGGGGCCCTACAAGGTCGCGATCACGCTGAAGGCCAAGAACTCGGCGTTCCTCGACTTCCTGGCGTCGCCGTACGGACCCGTGATGGAGAGCCCAACGGCGCTCAAGGCGCACGCCGGCTCCAACCACGCTCAGACGTACCTCCAGACCCACGACATCGGGACCGGCCCC
>WQVT01000034.1 GCA_009785715.1 Acidimicrobiaceae bacterium
GAGCGGCGGACGGCCAAGAAGGCGCCGAGCAGAGGTTCTCCGAGCACGTCCGCTATCCGCGTGTTGTCGATCAGGGCTCGCTCCTGGTCCTCCGGCGTGGTCGGCAGCCTGGAGATCCCGCGGTCGGCGCGCTGCTCGTCGCCCCAGGCCCCGGGGTCCTCCTGGATCGACGCCGGCAGGTCGGCGGCGTCCTCGATCCCGGCCAGCCCGGCGGCCACGACGGCGGCCAGAGCCAGGTAGGGGTTGGCCGACGCGTCGGCGGCCTTGAGCTCGACGTTGGCGTTGTGCACGCCGACGAAGCGCGAGGCGGGCACGTACCGCAGCGGCGCTTCGCGGTTCTCAACGCCCCAGAACCAGTAGGCGCCGGCGAAGTAGCCGGGGCGGCGGCGCATGAGGGAGGGAACGCTCGGGGCGCTGAGCGCGCCGATGGCCGGCAGGTCACGCAGCAATCCGGCCAGGAAGTGGGCCCCGTCGCCGTCGGGGATGCCTCGTCCGGCGTTGTCGGCCAGCAGGTTCGTGTCGCCACGACTCGCCGACACGTGCAGGTGGAGGCCGTTGCCGACCCCCTCGACGCTGACCAGCGGGGCGAAACTGACCCGCAGCCCGCTGGCGCGGGCGGCGGCGTGAATCGTCTGTCGGGCAAGCAGTTGCCGGTCGGCGGCGGTGACGGGATCCGCCGGTGCCAGGCTGACCTCCACCTGGGCGAGCCCGTATTCGGCGTGGAACTGCCCCACACCGACGCCGTTCGCTTCGAGGTCGGCCAGCACCGAGGCGGCGAAACCGTCCAACTGCAGCAGGGCGTGCGGGCTGTAGGCCGGCCCCGAGTGGGCGGGGCGGGGCTCGTCGCCGGCCCGGGAGACGAAGAACTCGAGCTCGAAACCCGCCAGCAGAGTGAGCCCGGCATCGGCCGCATGAGCCACCTGGCGCTCGAGGCGGGTCCGCTGGTCATAGGGCCACGCTTCGCCGTCGGGACCCACCTGCCGGCCGGGCACCCACGCCAGGCCGGGCTCGCCGGCAAGGGGGGTGATCCGCTCGACCTGCGGCACGAGGCGGATGTCCCCCGAGGGGGTCGACAGCCCGCCATGGGCGTAGGTGATGGCGTCGTGGGAGTCGAACACCGCGAACAGCGGTGTGATGCCGACCCCACGCTCCGCTGCGTCATCCAGCGAGGCCAGCGGCACGGTGCGGGAGCGGGGGATGCCGTTGTTATCGGCCCAGACGATCGTGACCCCGACGACTCCGGCTTTGGCCAGGCCGGCCCGGATTTGTTCCAGGCTTTCGCTCACGACGCCACCGTAGTGGGCCGCGGGGCACCGGGCGGGATGCGGGATCAGGCTGCCGACTTTGGGGCGCGATGCGCCCCGCAAATCGCAACCCGATTCGCGCCCTGAACGTTGCTGCGGCCCCAGACCCCGGGCAGGTATCGCGGGGCTGACACCTGGCCGTCATCGAGTTGGCCGCTATCGCGACCGTGGCTCCCGTGGCCGGGTGCCGGCGCGCTTCGTCGCCTCCTCTGGGAGCGCCAGGTCCCCCTCCTGGTAGAAGACCTGGAGGGTGAGCGCCGCGATCCTTCCATCGATGAGCCTGGCGACATAGTGCCCGTGTATCGCCCAGGTCTCCGACCCGAGACGGTGGTAGCCGCGCACATGGGCGTCGGCCCGCACACCCGGTTCGTCGTCGGTGCTCAGGAGCACGGGCCCGGTGATGTGCTGCGTCGCGTCGAAGCCCGGAAGCAGACGGCGCCAGCGCCCGATGAGGTCGTCGGCCGCCAGCGTCTCGGGTTCCCCGCCTGACATCTCGGTGTAGTCCACCCGGACTTCGTCCGAAAAGCAGCGCCTGATCTCCGTCCAGTCGAGTCGGTCCACGGCGTGAAGCAGTCGCGTCAGGACATCGGCATCGCTCATGCGGGCAGCGTCCTCCTGAAGTGCTCGGCGGCCGCGTTCGCGGCCAGCGACACCTGCTTGGGCTGGTCGTAGAAGTCCGTCTGGTCGCCCTCGGCCCAGATCAGTTCCGCCGGGCCCGCCAATCGGTCGTGGACCCCCTTGACGTTGTCGGGCAGCACACAACCGTCCGAATGCACGAACAGAGCCGGGATCCGCACGCGAGGCGCCGCCGAGAGGCCGTCGAAGCCGAGCCAGTAGGGCCAGCTCATCTCAGCCATCTGATTGACCCACGACGGGACGGCGCCGCGGCCGGGCTCGGCGTAGTACTCGAGGTCGAAGAACATGCCCGCGCGGTCGTTGCCTGCCTGGTACGCAGGGACCAGGGGCGACGCTCCGGTGCGCACGTATTCATCGAGCGCCGCCTGGCCCCGCGCGAGACGCAGGGCCACACCCTCTCTGCCGGCGTAAAAGGGCGCCACGGTCTCGGTGTCGTGGAACCATCCGGCGACGCTCGCAAAGGAGGATATCTGGGCTCCGTCGGCGATGGCAGCCAGTGCATACTGGGCACTGGCGCAGATCGCCAGGTACCCGACTCCGCCGGGCTTGACGAACGACAGGCGCGAGACCTGGCCTGCCGCCGCGCTGATGTCGCTGATCTTGCGGTCCGGTATCTCAGCCTGGCGCGGCACCCCGCCGCTCTGGCCGAAACCGCTGAAGTCGAACGTGACGGCCGTGAAGCCCTGCGTCGCGAGCGCCCGAGCGTAGAGGTCGGCCATCTGTTCCTTGACGGTGAGCCAGGAGCCCGTGACGAGTACCGCGGGCTGGCGCTCGAACAGGTCCACGTCGTCGTCCCGGTACACGCAGGCGGCGAGGGGAACTTCACGATTCCACAGCAGGTGAGGCGTGATCTGCATGACCCGATGCTGCCGGACGACGGTGCGCTTGAGCGGGTCCGATCTTGCTGTTTTCGCGTAGTTCCCCCGGCAACACGCCCACATAGCGTCGGAAAAGGCGCCGGAAGTGGCTCTGGTTGGAGAACCCGACCGCGGCAGCGACCTGCTCGACCGGGTCGGCTCGCGACGTGAGCAGCGTCGTCGCCCGCTGCATCCTGCGCTGGGCGACGAACTGGTGAGGAGAGAGCCCCGTCGTCGCCTTGAAGGCGTGGGCGAAGTGGAACGGGCTCAAATAGACGACTTCGGCAAGCCGCTCCAAGGTCAATTGCCCGGACAGTTCGGCGTCCACATACTGCGCCACGGAGTCGACCGCCTCTTTGCTGAGCTGCCCTCTCGGTCTCTCCGCGTGCCTCCCGGGGTTGCCGTAGTGCGTCACGAGGTGTTGGGCGAGGCGGTGCGCCAGCGTGCTCGACGCCACGTCGGAGAGCACCGCGCCGGCCGAGTGCGCCTGGCGCAGCACGGAGCAGAAGGCCAGCACGGTCCCGTCGCTGACGGCCAGCGCGGGCTCCAGGACCGGCTCACCGCCGGCCGCCGAACGCAACAGCGCTGCGCTGAGGTAAATCTCGAGTGCCTCGGTGGTCTCCCGGACCCGAAGCCAGGTCACGGGTTGGGTCGCCGTGACGAAGACCGAGCCGCCGGGCACGTCCGCCTCTCTCGTGCGGCCCGACGTCTCGAAGACCGTCCCCCGGTGCGCGCTGAACGATACGCCCACCTGGTTGGTCCCGGTGAAGCTGGGCGCCTCGCCGGGAGGTATCCAGCTGTACTCCGAGCGCATGCCCGGCCAGGACAAGACGTCCGTGCGGCTCACGCTTCCAGCGTACGAAGCGTGACCGGTCAGGCGGGGCTGGAAGCCATTTGCGGGTTCCGGGCCGCTTTCCTCGGGCTCGTACCCGCGGCGGGAGGCGGGGGGAAGGCGACCCTGAGCGAGAGCCCGCCTTCCGGGGGCGCCTCGGCGGTGACGGTGGCGTGGTGGGTGCCGGCGATCGCGCGGACAATGGACAGGCCGAGACCGTGGCCGTTCTTGTGGTGGGTGCGGCGGGGGTCGAGGCGTTGAAATGGCTGGAACAGACGCTCGAGCTCACCGGGCGGGATGACCGGACCGGTGTTGACCACCGTGAGCATCGCGCGCCCATCGGCCGCATCCGTGGAGATGCGCACGCACCCGCCGGCGACGTTATGGCCGATGGCGTTGTCGACGAGGTTGGCAACGAGGCGCTCGATGAGTCTCGGGTCGCCCTCGACCGGGGCGGGGCGAAGGTCGGTCTCCACCTGCAAGGCAAGGGTTTCGGCGTCGAGGGCCGGGCGTGGCAGGACCGTTCGGCAGAGTTCTGCGAGGTCGGTGCGCTCCCGGCTGTCGAGTCCGCCTTCGCTGCTGGCAAGCGCGAGGAGGGCCTCGATGAGGTGCTTCTGCTCGTCGTTCGAGGCGAGCACTTCTTCGGCCGTGCATCGCCAGGTTTCGGCGTCGGTGTCGGGGTCGTCGAGCGCGACCTGCAGCAGGCTGCGCTCTGCGGTGAGGGGAGTGCGCAGTTCGTGTGAGGCGTTGGCAACGAAGTGACGCTGCGCTTCGAACGCCGCATCGAGGCGCCCGAAGAGGTCATCGAGGGTGTCGGCGAGCTCCGTGAGCTCGTCGGGTGGGCCGCCGAGCGCCAGCCGCTCGTTCAGGTTGCTCGAGGAGATCCGCTTGGCCGTGCGGGTGATGGTCCGGATCGGTCGCAGCATCCTGCCGGCGACGAGCCAGCCGGCGAGCAGCGCAACCACGGTCACGACGGCCAGGGCGATCCCGGAGTTCACCAGCAGCTGATGTGAATCGGAGGCGCGCTGCGCGGCCTGGATGGAGCCGTTCTGGGCGATCTGGTGCACGGCCTGCGCCAGCTGCTGCGAAGCCTGTGCCAGCTGATGCTGGCCCTGCGCCAGCTGGTGCTGGACCGCTCCGAGGGGAGACGCCGCCCGGGTCAGCTTCTGCTGCGCCTGGGCCAGCTCGTGTTGGTCACGCGCCAGCACCTGCCGGACCTGCCCCAGCACCGTAGGCACACCCGGTCCCGGTGCCACCGCCAACTGATGCTGGGCCTTCGACAGGAAGTTCTGGGCCTGTGCGATGGGACCCCCGTAGACGGCGCGGGGAAGGAGGGCCTGAGCCAGCTGATGCTGCGCCTGCATGAGCTGTTGCCTGGCCTCCGTCAACGGAGCCAGGTTCCCGATGGCAGGGGTGTGCGGGACCTGCGGCAAATGTGGCTTCTTGTATGCCGTCGCCCGCTCGAAGAGCACATAGGTGATGGCGACCAACGCCACACCCGATAGGGCGAAGAAGCCGCCATAGACGGCGGTGAGCCGGAACCGGGCGGATCGTCGGGGCCAGTGCAGCCAGGCCGGCCAGCCGGCCCGACCGCGGGGTGCAGGCATCATGGTCCTCCGATGCGGTAGCCGCTTTCGCGGACGGTCTCGATGACCGGTGGCTCACCGAGCTGGGCGCGTAGCCGGTTGACGGTGGCTTTGACCGTCGTGGTGAACGGGTCGGTGAGCGGGTCCCAGACCCGTTCGAGGAGCTCCTCGGTCGATACCGGCTTCCCCTCGGCCGCCAGCAGGCACTCGAGGACGGCGAACTCCTTCGGCCGTAGCGTCAGGCGGCGTCCGGCCCGACTGGCGATCCGGGTGGCGGGATCGAGCACGAGATCGGCGTGGCTCAAGCGTCCGGTCTGCGCGGCCCCGGGACGACGGCCCAACGCCTGGACGCGGGCCACCATCTCCGTGAAATCGAACGGTTTGGGGAGGTAGTCGTCGGCCCCGAGTCCGAGCCCCTCCACCCGGTCTTTCACCGAGCTCGCAGCGGTGAGCATCAGGACCCGGCTCTCGGAACGCTCGGCCACGAGGGTTCGGCAGATATCGTCGCCGCCGGTACCGGGCAGGTCCCGGTCCAGAACCACGACGTCGTAGCGGTTGGCGCCGAGGCGGGCGAGCGCGTCGTCGCCGTCGAGGGCCACGTCCACGGTCATCCCGTACCGTCGCAGCCCGGCGGCTACGGAGCGGGCCAGACGTTCGTGGTCCTCGGCTACCAGCACTCTCATCGCGTCCTCCCGCTGTAAGCGTGGCACCTGGCCATGCCGGTTCGCGTGCGCCTTGCCCGGACAGGCTCAGCAGTGGGCAAAGGTCGCAGGTTGCGGGTCACACCGAGGTCACACGTGTGACCGCCGTGTGACAACCGGTTTCGTACAACTGCGGCCGATGGCTCCGAAACACGCGAAGACGTACCTCCGATCCGGCCAACTCATGGTCCTGGCCGCGGCGGCCACCCTCGTGCTGGCCGCATGTGGCGGGGGCTCCGGTCCTCCACAGATCGCCAGCCTCGGGACCACCACCAGCTTGGGCACGACCACCAGCCTGCGCACGACCACCAGCCCGGGCAGGAGCACGGTCACCAACGGCGACAAGACCACTGGCGGCACAGCCACCTCGACGACCGTCGACCCGAACGGCAACGCCACTGCGTTGCTGGACGAGTGGACCACCTGCATTCGTAGCCACGGCGATCCGAATCAGGTCGACCCGACGATCGACGCCAACAGGGACATCGACATCTCGATGGTCAACGTCTCGCCTGCGCTTTCGAACGAAGTCCATGGCAGCACCGGCCCGTGCAGCAACTACCTGCTGGCTGCGGAGAACGTGTTGCGCGCGGGTCAGCAGGCCCCCCAGGCACCCGACGCCGCCCAGACGGCGAAGTACGTCGACTGCATGCGGGCCAATGGGGTCCCCAACTATCCGGACCCCTCACCGGACGGCAAAACGAACTTCAACGGTACAGGTGTTGACACGAACAGCCCGACCTTCGAGAAGGCCGACCAGGTGTGCTCGAAGAAGAGCGGCATTCCCTACTACGCGCCGGGGGCGGAGGCGCCGGGCGTGGTCAAAGTCACCAGCTGTAACGGGCCATGCCCGAACGGAGGCCACCCGCCCGGCGGCAACGGCGGCGCCGGGGTCGTGCCGACCAGCAGTGGCTGAGTTCTCCCCCAGGCGGGTCATGGTCATCGCGGCCGTCGTCGGCCTCCTGGTCGGGGGAGCCGCGGCGGGTGGCGTCGCCGTGGTGTCCGCCACCGCCAACCATGACAGCCCCGCGCCGTCGGCGGGCGGTAGTGGCGGGGTCACCACCGCCGCGGTGGTGCGGACGAATCTCAGCACCAGTGTTCAGGTCGGCGGGTCCATCGGCTATGGCGGATCCTTCACGATCGCCGCTCCATCGGGGGCGAGCGCCCAGACGGTCGCCCAGGCGCAGCAGATGGTGACCGGCGACCAGCAGACGTTGTCCGGCGACGAGCAGCTCGAGAGCGACGAGGCCGGCGGGGACGGCCAGGCGATCTCGGCCGCCCAGAACGGCGTCGGCACCGCCCAGTCCACGCTCAACTCGGACCAGGCGACGGAAACCCAGGACTGCGCGGACCCGCCGACGACCACGACCACGTCCACGACGGTGCCGCCGACGACGACCACCACGTCGACGACCCTGCCGTCGAGATCAGCGTCGCCGGCGTCGAAGTCCGGAAGCACCTCCACGGCCCCGCCCCCGAGCTCCGCGGCCCCTTCGACGAGCCCACCGACGGCGAGCCCGCCGACGACGACGGACACCGGGCCGAGCTCGATGGCGTGCAGCCAGGACAAGCAGAAGGTCAGTCAGGATCAGATGCAGGTGAACCAGTCCCAGCAGCAGCTGGCCACGACCCAGTCGACGGCGACCCGTGATCACGACCAGAACCAGGCCAAGGTCGCCTCGGACCAGACCAAGCTTCAGGGCGACCAGGCCGCCCTGGCGTCGGACCAAGCCACGGCGGCGAACCCGGGCACCACCTACACGGCCCTCCCGGCGGTCGGTCAGGTCATCGGCGAGGACCAGCCGGTCTATTCGGTGAGTGACGTCGCGGTGCCGCTGCTCTACGGTTCGATCACCGCCTACCGGGCGTTCTATGTCGGCATGCCCGACGGTGCGGATGTGGGCGAACTGACCCACGACCTGATCGCCCTCGGCTACGGCGCCGGCCTGTCGGAGAGCGACCATTATTCCTCGGCGACGGCGTCGGCGGTGGAGCGTTGGCAAACGGCGCTCCGGTTGCCCGTAACCGGCGAGATCCTCCTCGGCGAGGTGGTCTTCGAGCCGGGCCCGATCCGGGTCACGTCGGTCACCCCCTCGATCGGCGCGTCCCTCGGCGGCGGAGGCGGGGGCGGTTCGGCTGCCGCCGGCGGTGGGGGCGGTGGGGGCGGGGCCGTGTTGACGGCCACGAGCACCACCCCGGTCGTCACCGTCGACCTGGACGTGACCCAGGACTATCTGGTGAAACCCGGTGACGCCGTTACCGTCGTTTTGCCCAACGGATCCTCGAGCGTGGGCGGGAGAGTCGAGACGGTCGGCACCGTCGCCGTCTGCCCGAGCGGGGGCGGTATAGGCAGCGGCAGTGGTGCCAGCACCGCCGGCAGCTCGGCCGACCAGACTCCGTGTTCGTCGGCGGGTTCGGGCAGCTCGGCGGCCCCGACCGTGACCGTCACGATCGCCCTGGACCAGGCCCCGTCGGGTGCCACCCTGGATCAGGCTCCCGTGAACGTCGACATCACCTCGCAGACGGTCCATGACGTCCTGGCCGTGCCGGTCAGCGCCCTCCTGGCGCTCCAGGGCGGCGGGTACGGCGTGGACGTGGTGAGCGGCAGCACCAGCCACCTGGTCGGGGTCACGACCGGCCTGTACAGCAACACCCTCGTGCAGGTCAGCGGGTCCGGCATCAGGGCCGGCATGCGGGTCGAGGTGCCGGCGCAGTGACCGTGGCGCCGGCGCCCCCCTTCCCGGTGCTGGAGTTGATCGACGTGGTCAAGGAGTATCGGGGCGACCCGCCCGTGCTGGCCCTGGCCGGCATCAACGTGCAGGTTCATCAGGGCGAGCTCGTTGCCATCGTCGGCCCCTCCGGCTCGGGCAAGAGCACCCTTCTGCACGTGATGGGCACCCTCGAGCGACCCACGGCCGGCGAGCTGCGAATCGCGGGGGAGGACACCTCGACCATGTCCGACAAGCAGCTGTCGGGGTTGCGCTCGCGCCGTCTGGGGTTCGTGTTCCAGCAGTTCTTCCTGCTGGACGGCCAGAGCGTGCTGGACAACGTCGCCAACGGCTTGTTGTACCGGGGCGGACGGATGGCCGAGCGTCGCCGACTGGCGCAACAGGCGATCGAGCGGGTCGGGCTCGCACACCGGGCCGGGCACCGGCCCAACCAGCTCTCGGGCGGTGAGCAGCAGCGCACCGCCATCGCTCGCGCCCTGGCGGGTCGACCGGCGCTGGTCATGGCCGACGAGCCGACCGGGAACCTGGACTCTGCGACCGGTGCGTCGATCCTCGACTTGCTGCAGGAGCTGCACCGGGAGGGCACGACGATCGTGGTCATCACCCACGACCATGACGTGGCCGCCGCCATGGACCGGCGCATCGAGATCCGGGACGGGAGGATCATCGGTGATACGCCGACTGCATGGTGACCCCGGGGGGTCCCGGCTCTCGCGCCGGGATCTCCTCCGGGTCGGCAGCCTGGGATTGCGCAGCAGGCGGGTACGGGCATCGCTCTCCGCGCTCGGCATCAGCATCGGGATCGCCGCCATCGTCGGCGTGCTCGGCATCTCCCAATCCTCGAAGTCGGGGCTCCTGAGAGAGCTGGGCGAACTCGGCAACCTCATCAGCGTGCAGGCGGGGAGCACCGTCGCAGGGCAGGCGACGGAGCTCCCCACCACCGCCGACGGCATGGTCGCTCGCATCGCCCCGGTCACGAACGTGACCGAGCTGGCGAGCATCTCGAGCGTCTCGGTGTACCGCAGCCCCTTCGTCCCGACGATCGACACCAACGGCATCTCACTCGCCGCGACCGACGCCGCCCTGCCCGAAACCCTCGGCGTCACCATGGCGCAGGGCGCCTTCCTCAACCCCGCCACCGCCCATTTTCCCGCCGTGGTGCTCGGCGCCGAGGCGGCGAGCCTGCTCGGTATCAACAGCCTGGCCAATCCGACGCAGATCTGGATCGGCGGTCACTTCTTCACGGTCGTCGGCATCCTGCACTCCGTCCCGCTGGTGAACCAGTTGGACAGCATGGCTTTCGTCGGGTTCCCGATCGCCGAGACAGAATTCGGCTTCGACGGCCACCCGACCGAGTTGTTCCTGCGCACCGTGCCCAGCGAGGTCAGCCAGGTGGCCGCCGTCCTGCCCGAGACGGTCGAGCCCGCTGACCCCACCGCCGTCCAGTGGAACCTGCCGTCGGACACCCTGAAGGCCGCAGTGGCGGCCAAAGGTGCCTACAACGGACTGCTCCTCGGACTCGGCGCCGTTGCCCTCCTGGTCGGCGGCGTCGGGATCGCCAACGTGATGGTCATCTCCGTACTCGAGCGCCGCTCCGAGATCGGCCTCCGCCGGGCATTGGGCGCCACCCGACGTCACGTTGCCGAGCAGTTCCTGGCCGAGGCGCTGCTGTTGTCGGTCCTGGGCGGCGTGGCGGGCACCGTCATCGGCGGGGTTGCCACCGCCGTCTACGCCGCCTCTCAGCACTGGTCGGTGCAGATCCCCGCCCTGGCCCTCTACGGCGGGGTCGGCGCTGCCCTGGCCATCGGCGCCATCGCCGGCCTCTACCCCTCCATGCGAGCGGCCCGGCTGTCACCCACGGAGGCCCTCCGCACCGTCTGACCGCCGTCGGGCCCCTTCGCAAAGAACGTCGCCAGCGCTTCCCGATAGCCCTCGCCGTTCTGCAGCCAGTGCAGGTGCCCCGATCCCTGCAGGGTGACGTGCGTGACCTGCGTGGTCTGGGGGAGCCGCCGGCGCACGATCGCCTGAGCCTGCGGGCCGAAGATATCGTACTCGCCGTAGAGGACCAGGATGGGCCCCCCGTAGGACGAAACCCCGTCCAGCACCGCGGGGTCCTCGTGTGACATCGCCCGATCGGTGCCGATCATCGCCTGCGCCGAGGCGCCGGCCAGCCAGGCCGGCTCGGGGTCGGGCGCGGCC
>WQVT01000035.1 GCA_009785715.1 Acidimicrobiaceae bacterium
AGTTCAGGCTGCGTCTGCGTGTGGTTGTTGGAGTCTGGGCTGGTAGGGCGTGCGGGGTTTGAGCATGGCCAGGATGACGTCGCAGAGGCGGCGGGCGAGGCCTATGACCGCACCGAAGAAGGTACGGGGGTGCCCCGGGCGGCACGACCAACGTTGTGCACCAGAACGCGCGTATATCGCGCGTTCTGGTGCACAACGACGAAAAAGGCACACAACGGCCCGCCGACCCCCACGCACCCGCCGGCCGGCCGCCGCCAGCCCTACCCGCCGACCTCCATGCACCGGCCCGCCCGCCGGCACCCGCCCCCTACGGGTCGAGGCGCAGGATCAGGAGCGCGATGTCGTCGTCGCGGTCGGTCGAGACGGTGGCCACCAGATGCGAGGCCGCCGGCTCGGGCTCGATGTCCGGGGGCAACGACGCCAGCATGGCCCCGAGCGTCTCGATCCCCTCGTCGATGTCACCGCCGCGGCGCTCCACGAGACCGTCGGTGTAGGCGATCAGCGTCGAGCCGGGCTCCAGGATCACCTCGCTGGTGGGGCGCGGGCCGACGTCAGCCACGCCCAGGAGCAACCCGGACCCGCCGGCCAGCCGTTCGACGGCGCCGCCGGGGGTGCGCAGCAGCAGGTCCGGGTGTCCGGCGTTGGCGAAGCGGAGGATCGCCGGCTCCCCGGGCTTCGCCCCGAGCGTCAGCCGGCCGTAGAAGAGGGTGGCGAGCGACGCCACCTCCAGCTGCTGGACGAGGTGGTCGACCCGGTCGAGGACCAGCCCGGGGTCGTTCTGCCCGTCTTCGTCCTCGGCGTCATCCCAGGCGCAGGCCCGGAGGATCCCTCGCAGGTGACCCATGGCCGCGGCGGCGGTCATGTCGTGGCCGACCACGTCACCTATGGCGAAGCCGATCGACCCGTCCGGGAGGGGGAGGACGTCGTAGAAGTCGCCGCCGACGTCGGCGGTGTCCTCACCCGGGAGGTAGCGGGCGGCGATCGTCGTGCCGCGGACCGCCGGCAGGTGCGGCAGGAGGCTTCGCTGGAGGATGACCGCGGCGCGGTGTTCGTGCTCGTAGATCATGGCGTGGTCGATTGCGAGGCCCGCCCGCCGGCCGAGGTCGGCCGCGGTCTCGAGGTCCTCCTGGTTGAAGCGCCGCCCGGTCGGCGTGGCCACCAGGATCATGGTGCCGACGATCCGCTGCAGGCGGGAGATGAGGGGCACGTAGATCACCGAACCGAGGCCGAGGCCGGCGACGACCGCCACCATCTCCGGGTCGGTGAAGTTCCCGGCCACCGCCTCCGGGCTGGCCTGGGTCAGCAGGATCGGCTCGCTGCCGGCGAGCAACCGGTAGACGCCGGACCGGTCGTTGAGCGAGACCGGCTGGAGCTCGTTGAATCGGTCGATGAGGTCCTCCAAGCCGTCGCGGTGGCGGACCGTCGTCGAGTAGATCTTCCCGTGCGCGTCGACCAGGTTGATCACCACCCAGTCCGCCATCCGGGGGACGGCGATGGAGGCGAGCCGGTCGAGGGCCTCGTTGAGATCGAGCGTCTCGGCGAGCTGGGTGGTGGCTTCCACCATCGCCGAGAGGCGCGACCGGGCCCGTTCGGTCTCCCGTCGGGCGATCCGTTCCGCCTCGAGCGCCTGCTCGTGCTCCTGGTTGAGCTGTACCTCCTCGGAGACGTCGGTCTGGACCCCGACGAAGCTGACGACCTCGCCGTTGTCGTCGAACACCGGGTTGATCGACACCCGATTCCAAAACGGCGTGCCGTCCTTGCGGCGGTTCAGGATCGTGACCGACTCGGCCTGCCCGTTGGCGATGGCCCGTCGCAGCCGCTCGACCGTGTCCGGGTCGGTGCCCTCGCCCTGCAGGAACCGGCAGTTGCGCCCGACGGCCTCCGCCGCGGGGTAACCGGTGAGCCGGGTGAATGCGGGGTTGACCCAGACCAGGGGGTTGTCCCGCTGCCGCGGGTCCGTGACGGTGAAGGCCACGTCGGTCGCGTCGAGGGCACGGCGACGAAGGGCGCGGATGGGCCGTTTTCCACGTCCTTCGCTCCGACCGGCGAGGCCCCGACCCTCCAACACGCAGACAGGGTAAGCGATCGCTACCCCGGTGTATCGGGGCAGATAGCATCCGGGTGCGTGAAGGTACTTCGTCGCGCACTGGTGGCCCTCGCACTTGCGGTCGTCTCCGCCACTTTTGTGCGTCTCCGAGGCAGCGGCGGCACCCCGCCACGGCGCGGCGGTTGGCGAGAGGTGCCCCCCTCCGAGCTCGAGTGAGGATCGCCCTGGTCGGCATCGGCGCGGTCGGGACCCGGGTGGCCCGCCATCTCCTCGCCGACCCGGACGTCCAGTCCCTCGTCCTGGTGCATCGCGATTCGGGTTGGGTGACGGGGATCGTGGACAGCTTCGTCCCTCTGAACCGGGACTCGCCGTCGTTGGTCGGTCCTCGCGTCGAGATCCGGACGGGCATGGCGAGCGAGGTCCCCGAGGATGCCGACGTCGTGGTGCTGACGCAGCCCGAGGGGGTGCGGGAGGCGGCCGAGATCGCCCTGGCCCGGGGGGCCAACGTCGTGTCGACCTCCGACGACCCCGACGAGGTGCGCCGGCTGTTGCGGCTCGACTCGGAGGCCCGGCGGTACGGCCGCACGGTGGCGGTCGGGGTGGCGATGGCACCCGGGTTGAGCTGCGTGCTGGCGACCTTCGGCGCCCAGGCGCTCGACGAGGTCAACCAGGTGCACGTGTGCTCGCTCGGCACCGGAGGGCCGGCATGCGCCCGCCGCCATCATGCCGCGCTCTCCTCGGCCGCTACCGACTGGTCGAACGGGGAGTGGCACCGCCGTCCGGGAGGGTCCGGTCGCGAGCTGGTCTGGTTCCCCGAACCCGCCGGCGGCGCCGACTGCTATCGGGCGGGGCTGATCGATCCGGTGCTGCTGGTTCCCGCATTCCCGACCGCCCAGAAGGTGACGGCCCGCCTGGCCGCCACCCGGCGGGACCGCCTGACGTCGTGGATGCCTATGCTGCGCCGCCCACACCCCGAGGGCCGGATCGGGGCGGTGCGGGTCGAGTTGCGCGGGCGGCGCGGCGGGGTGGCAGAGGTTCGGATACTCGGGGCGACCAGCCGGCCGGCGGTCATCGCCGGTGCGGTGTCTGCGCTCGCCGCAACCTGGGCCGGCAACGGCCGGTTCGCCCGGAGCGGGGCGGGAGGGCTGGCCGAGTTGGTGAGCGAGCCCGGGGAGTTCCTCCGGGCGTTGCACGCCCGGGGTGTGCGAACGGTGCAGTTCGAGGGCAGTGACTCTGACTTCAGGCGGTACGCGGCGTCGACCCCACCCGGTCCCGATCGGCCGTCTCCGCTCCCCGCAGGGGACGGGGGAAAGGTCAGGGCTTGAGCAGCCGGTTGCCGAGACGGCTCCGCCAGTCGTAGGGGTCGTGCCAGCCGTAGGCGGCCAGTGCACGATTCAGCAGCCGCAGCGCCGCCGTGGCCGCATAGTCGTCGGCGTGACCGTGCAACCTCCGGGCGAACGCGTTCCGGGCGGCGACCAGCGCCTCCCGGTCCGTCCCTGCCAGCTCCACCAGCCGCGCGACGGCGTCGTCCCCGCCACCGTTCTCGGCAAGCCTGAGCGCCTCGGTACAGATTGGGTCGGTGTCGATATCGACCATGCTGATCAGTCCTTACTGGTCCCGATCCGAGGCGCGTCCAGGCGCGCCGGAATACGGGCGGGATGATAGGGGATCCGCCCGGAGGCCCCAAGCTCCGCCGGCGGTGAGGTCCCCCCCAGGTGCGCGAGGTGGCTATATCCGGCGTGTATGGCCCAGGTGAGGGGGGCTATCGGCCTGGTGATTGCCCTGGCGAGACGCATGTCCCCATTTGGTGATCGAGATTGGCCTGTTTCCCAAGGTAGTTTTGTGCAATGCCGTTGCCATCGACGTTTCCTGACCTGGTGTCCCTCGACCTCTTCGCCTCCGTGGTCGACCTCGGCAGTGTCAGTCGGGCGGCTGCCGCCCACGGCATCTCGCAGCCCTCGGCGAGCGCCCGGATCGCCGGGCTCGAGCGCCGGCTCGGGATCACGCTGCTGCACCGCGCCCCGGGTGGCTCTGTGCCGACCCCGGAGGGCGCCCTGGTCGCCGACTGGCTGAGCCAGCTCCTTGCCTCCGCCGCCGATGTGGAGGCCGCCATGCAGGCCCTCCGCAGCCGGCGGGGCCGGCGGGTGCGCGTCGCGGCGACCCGCACGATCGCCGAGCTTTCGCTGCCTGCCTGGCTGGTGGGTGTGCGGGACCGTTACCCGGCCACCCCGGTGGAGCTGGAGTCGGCGGATGCCGCCGGCGTGGTGGCCCGCGTCCGCGAGGGCAAGGCCGACCTGGGATTCATCGAGTCGTCGGTGCCCACCAGCGGGCTGTCCTCGGCCGTGATCGGCACCGACCGGCTGGTGGTCGTGGTGGACCCCGAGCATCCGTGGGTGCGCCGGCGCGGCCAGCTCAACGCGGCCGCCCTGGCCGCCACCCCGCTGGTTGCCTACGCGCCCGGCTCGCCCACCCGTCAGGCCCTCGAGGATGCCCTGCGCAAGGCGGGCCTCAACGCCAGCAAGCCGGTGGTCGAGCTGGCCCAGACGGCGTCGGTGAAGGCTGCGGTGATGGCCGGTCGCGGGCCGGCCGTCTTGAGCCGGCTGGCGGTGGACGTCGACGTCGCCGCCGGCCGCCTGTTGATCCTCGACGTGGACGGCCTCGAACTCGAGCGGCGAATCCGGGCCATCTGGTCCGGCCGGACGCTCGACGGCCCGGCCGGCGACCTGCTGGCCGTCGCCCGGCGCGCCGCCCGCCCCTGACGTAGAGAGCCCGGACACGACAAAAGGGCGGGGCGGCCATTTCGGCCACCCCGCCCCGATGTGCGGCGATCCGCGCCCCGGCTACGCCTGGGCGGCCACGACGCACCCTGCCATCTCGATGACGTTCGCCGAAGGGGCCGGTGCCGCAGTCCGCCCCGGCAGCCGGAGCCAGGTGACGACGGCGCCGATCAACGCCACCGCCGCCGCCACCTCGAACCCGTGTCCCATCGCCGTGGTGAATGCGCTGTGAGCGCTCGTGGTGATAGCCGGCGAGGCCGCTCCCGCCCGCTGGGCGACGATATCGGCAGCGGCTATGGAGGACCGTGCGATGTGAGCGACACTCGCCGGCAGGACCGCAGGGAGGTGCAGGTGGGCCCGGTAGCCGGCGGACACCAGGCTGCCGATCACCGCTACGCCGAGCGCCCCGCCGACCTCGCGGACCGTGTCGTTGACGGCGCTGCCCGCCCCGGCCTGATGCAGGGGGAGGGAGTTCATGATCACGGTGGACGCCGGCGCCATGACCAGGCCCATCCCGGCGCCCATCAGGACCACGGCGCCCATCACGGTGAGGTACGGCGTCGTGGGCTGCGCCTGGGCCAGCCATGCCAGGCCGGCGGCCATCAGGACCAGGCCGGAGGGGAGCACCCTGCGCACCCCGAGGCGCCCGGCCAACACGGTGCTGAGCGGCGACAGCGCCCCCATCGCGGCAGCGAAGGGCAGCGCCCGGATCCCTGCGGACAGTGCCGTGTACCCGTGGACCAGCTGCAGGTACTGGGTCAGGGCGAACAGGCTGCCGAAGAGCGTGAAGAAGATGAGGGTCACGCTGGCGGCCGCCCCCGAGAACGCCCGGTTCGCGAACACCCGGATGTCGATCATGGGATGGCTGCTGCGCAGCTCATAGACGATGAATGCCCCGATCAGGATCACGGCGGCCGCCGCTTCGAGCAGCGTGAGCGCCGACAGCCAGCCACGATCTGGTGCCTCGATGACGGCGTCCACCAGGGCGGCGAGCCCGGCGATCGAGATCAGCGCCCCGATCGGGTCGAGGGCGTGGCCGGCGCCGGTCTTCGCCGAGGGCACCACGGCCCGCACGCCGGCGATCGCCAGGGCGGCAAGGGGGACGTTGACCCAGAACACGCTTCCCCACGAGAAGTGGTCGAGCAGGAACCCACCGAGCGTCGGTCCGATGACGATGCCCACGCCGGCCACCGCCGACCAGGCGCCGATCGCCGAGCTCCGCTCAGCCGGCGGGAACACCGCCGAGAGGATGGACAGCGTCCCGGGCATCACGAATGCCGCGCCCAGCCCCATCGCGGCCCGGAAGCCGATGAGGGTACCCGTCCCCCCGGAGAGGGCCGCCCCGATCGATCCGGCGGCGAAGAGGACCAGCCCGCCGATCAGGGCTCGCCGGTTCCCGAACCGGTCCCCGAGGGCGCCGGCCGTGACGAGCAGAGCGGCGAAGACGAGCGTGTAGGCGTCGGTGATCCACTGCAGTCCGCGGGTGGAGGCGTGCAGGTCCCGGGCGAGGGTGGGTAGCGCCGTGTTGAGGATCGTGTTGTCGATCGTGACCACCAGTAGGGAGAGGCAGAGCACGAGCAGGATCTGCCGCCGGCGGGGGTGGGCGAGCCCCGGACGCCAGGCCTCGGGTTCGCTGTGCGTCGAAGTTTGGTCAAAGGAGGTGTCGGTGTCGACGAGCGTCATGGCGGTCTCCTGTCGGGTGCCTGGGTCCTTACGTGTGTTGCCTTACAGATGTAAGTTCTACCACGTCGCCTAACAGGTGTAAAGTGAAAATTGTGAGCTCAGCCGCAACGAGGGTCAGGAACAGGCGTGGCGAGGGATCGCGCCTCCGTGACGACATCGTCACGGCGGCCGTCGAGATCCTCGAGAAGACGGGCAATCCGGAGGCGATCACCCTGCGGGCGGTGGCCCGCCAGGTGGGGATCGCCGCGCCGTCGATCTACGGCCACTTCGCCGATCGCGACGCGATCATCGAGGCGGTCGTGACGGAGGGCTTCACCCGTCTGACGCGGATCCTGGAGGAGGCCCTCGCCCGCGACCCCGACCCGGTGGAGAGCCTGATGTTGGGTTGCGACGCCTACCTGCGCTTCGGCGCCGAGCACCCGAACGTGTACCAGTTGATGTTCACGTGCGGCGTCGTGCTCCCGGACGCCCCTCAGCTCTCGTTGGAGGTCGGCCTCGAGGCGTTCGGCGTGCTGGTCGGGGCCATCGAGGCGACCAAAGCCGCGGGTCGCTCCGAGTCCGGCAACCCGTTCGCCGACGCCACCGCGGTGTGGGTGGCGCTGCACGGGATGAACACCCTGATGGCCAACCTCCCGCAGTTCCCCTGGCCCGAACGCGACGACCTCCTCTACACCCTGGTCACCCGCCTCGCCCGTCTGAACTGACCCGGGAGGCCGGTCGGTATCCTGAGTCGTGAGCCAACGGCGCCCCGCGGATACGCAACCCGCGGGGGACCTGGGGTTCAGCTCGGCCCGCGGCAGATGGGTCATCGCGGCGGCGGTACTCGGCTCGGGCATGGCGATGCTCGATTCGACGGTCGTCAACATCGCCCTCCGGGACCTCGGACGCGCCTTCCACGTCGGCGTCGCCACCCTGCAGTGGGTGGTCACCGGCTACCTGCTCACGCTGGCGGCGTTCCTGTTGATCGGCGGTGCGCTCGGTGACCGTTTCGGGCGCCGGCGCGTGTTCTCCATCGGCGTGGCCTGGTTCGCCCTCGCCTCCGCGGCCTGCGGGCTGGCGCCCAGCCCGGGGATCCTCGTGGCGGCGCGGGTCGCCCAGGGAGTCGGCGGGGCGCTCCTCACCCCGGCGAGCCTTGCCCTGCTCCAGTCCTCGTTCGTCGAGAAGGACCGTTCCCGCGCGGTCGGCGCCTGGGCCGGGTTGACCGGGGTGGCGTCCGCCGCCGGACCCCTGCTCGGCGGCTACCTGATCGCCGCCGGTTCGTGGAGGTGGGTGTTCTTCATCAACCTTCCGGTTGCGGTGGCGGTGCTGGCGGTCTCGGCCCGGCATGTCCCCGAATCCCGCGACACCCTCGAGAGCGGACCCCTCGATGTCCTCGGGGCGGTGGTGGCGGTGGTGGGCCTGGCCACCCTCACCTACGGGCTGATCGAGGGGCCCAGCCGCGGCTGGACGGGCCCGGTCGTCCTGGTCTGTCTGGTGGTGGCGGCCCTCGCCGTCCCGACCTTTTTGTCCACGGAAAGAAGAGCGGAGAACCCGATGCTGCCGCTCGCCCTGTTCAGCCGCCGGCAGTTCTGCGCGGTCAACGGCGTGACGTTCGTGATGTACGGCGCGCTGACGGGCGCGATGTTCCTCCTCCCGACCCAGTTGCAGGTGGTGTCGGGGTACAGCCCCCTCAAGGCGGGGCTCGCGCTGCTGCCGGTGACGGTGATCGGGTTGGCGGGCTCGACCGGGTCGGCCCGGCTGGCTGCTCGGATCGGCCCCCGCCTGCAGATGTCCGTGGGCCCCGTGGTCGCCGGCTGCGGGCTGCTCCTCTTGATGCGCGTCACGACCGGGGACTACCTGACTCAGGTCCTGCCGGCGGTTGTCCTCTTCGGCGCCGGCATGACCACCGTGGTGCCGCCCCTCACCGCCACCGCCCTGTCGGCCGCCCCTTCCGAGCAGACCGGGATCGCCTCCGCCGTCAACAACGTGGTCGCCCGCACCGCCGGCCTCCTGGCGGTGGCGATCCTCCCCGTCGTGGCCGGCTTGACCGGCGGGGCGGCCCTCCGGCCGCACGAGTTCGCCTCCGGGTTCAAGACGGCGGTGGCGATCGCCGGCACGATCTGCATCGTGGCCGGGCTGCTGGCGGCGGGCAGCATCAGCGACGCCCGCGCCCGCGACGTCTAGGGCGGGCGCCGGATCTACCCGTCTTCGGCGTGGACCGGGACCGGGGCGGGGGGCCGGTCGGGTCGGGCGCCGGGGCCGGGGACGATTCGCTGGGATCCGTACTCCAGGCGCTCCCCGCAGTGTTCGCAGAACATCCCCGCGCCGAGCGCATGCCCGCAGCTGCGGTGCACGGCGAGCACCGGGGGGCCCTCCGGGGCTTCCCACTTGTCCCCCCACTGGCGCAGGGCCGTCATCACCGGCCACAGGTCCCTGCCCTTCTCGGTCAGCACGTAGTCGTAGCGCACCGGGTGGTCCTGGTAGGGGTGCCGCTCCAGTACCCCGCGGTCCACGAGCTCGGCGAGGCGGTCGGCGAGGGTGTTCCGGGAGATCTCCAGCCGGGCCTGGAAGTCGTCGAAGCGCATCACGCCGAGGAAGGCGTCACGGATGATGAGCATGCTCCAGCGCTCGCCGACGACGTCGAGGGTCTGGGCCACCGAGCAGTTCATGCCGGCGAAGCTCTTCGAGCGCATGCCTCCATGATAACCGTTGCGGCGCAAATGGGTTGCATCATGGGACTAACTTCGCTAGCTTCGGCGTTGGGCCTCAGTTGCATCAAAGAACTGACGGCTGACCTGCCGACGAACCGGGTGGACCCCGCACCCGGCGCGTCAGCGTTCGAAGAGGAGACCCCCCTTGGCATCCCCCACCACGCCTCTCCCTGCCCTCACCCCCCACCAACGCGCCACCCTGCTCGTGACCTGCGTCGGCTACTTCATGGTCCTGCTCGACGTGTCGATCGTGAACACCGCCCTGCCGTCCATCCAGCGGAGCCTCCACGCCTCCTTCTCCGAGTTGCAGTGGGTGGTGGACGCCTACTCCCTGGCGTTCGCGACCGTCCTGCTCACCTCCGGCGCCCTGGCCGATCGGTACGGGCGCAAGCTGCTCTTCCAGATCGGCATGGCGGTCTTTGCGGTGGGGTCGCTGCTGTGTGCCCTGTCCGGTACCTCCGGCCAGCTTGACGGAGCGCGGGTCCTCCAGGGTGTGGGCGGGGCGGCGCTCGCCCCGACGAGCCTGGCGCTGCTGGCCACCGCGTTCCCGGATGCCCGCCAGCGGGTCCGGGCGATCGCCCTCTGGGCGGCGATCAGCGGCATCGCCCTCGGGGTCGGGCCGACCGTCGGTGGGGTGTTGGTCACCGACGCCGGCTGGCGCTGGGTGTTCTTCATCAACGTGCCGATCGCCGCCCTGTGCCTACTCTTCGGCGTCCGGGTGCTGGCGGAGTCGACCAACCCGGCCGCCCGCCGGCTGGACCTCCCCGGTCAGGTGACCTCGGTGCTCTGGCTCGGAGCCCTGGCGTACGGCTTCGTCGAGCGCGGCAGCCACCCCTGGCAGTCGGCCAGGGTGTCGGTGCCGCTGGCGGCCGCCGCCGCACTCCTGCTCGTCTTCCTGGTCATCGAGCGCCAGTCGCCCGAGCCCATGCTTCCGCTCGAGCTGTTCCGGGTGCGGCTGTTCTCTTCGACGGCGCTGGTCACGTTCCTGCTCGGATTCGTGCTGATTTCCGTGCCGTTCTTCATCGCCCAGTACTTCCAGGGCGTGCAGCACTATTCGGCGCTGCAGGCGGGGCTACGGGTGCTGGCGTTCACCACCATGTTCTCGGCGGCTGCGCCCCTCGCCGGGAGGCTCAACGGCCGCTTCGGCTTCCGGGTGCCGGTGGCACTCGGCGGTGTGCTGAGCGCTCTCGGCCTCCTCTCCCTCACCGGCCTCGGCGCCGGTAGCCCCTATGTCGACGTGTTCTGGCGGCTGGCGCTGGTCGGTTTCGGGTTCGGGTTGATGGTCTCGCCGTTGTCTACGGCGGCGCTCTCTGCCGTGCACCCACACCGGGCCGGTCTGGCCTCTAGCGTCGCCAACACCACGCGCCAAACGGGCACGGTCATCGGCATCGCCCTGCTCGGGGCGTTCGTCCAGAACCGGGCGGTGGGCTCTGCGGCGTCGGTCCTGCGTTCGCTCCCGCACCCGCTCCCCGCCGGCGCGGCGGGGTCGCTGGCGGCGGCGCTCGGACACGGAGGGGCCCAGGCGCCGCTCCCGACCGG
>WQVT01000036.1 GCA_009785715.1 Acidimicrobiaceae bacterium
ATCGCGGCGACCCGGGCGGGTCGACGGGTGGACATCTCCAGGGTGAATGGAACGGTCGAAGTGTCGGAAGTCACCCCGACCGGGGGACCGGTCCGCTCGACGCGATTCATGGCCAGCCGGGTGGTCGCCATTGTCGAACACACGGCCGGCGAATCCTCGGGCGAAAGTTGCCCTTTGACAGGTCCAGGAGAACGTGGTTGAGATGCCCTATTCCCATTTCCCCACTCAGCGGCACAACATCGAACAGCGCATCGTGCAGAAGGCATGGGCCGAGCCCGAGTACCGGGACCGGCTGCTGGCCGACCCCAAAGCAGCCCTGTCCGAGGCGCTCGGCGTCGAGCTACCCGAGCGCCTCCGGGTCGAGGTCGTGGAGGAGCAACCGGACCTCCTCTGCATCGTGGTGCCGGTGGACACCTCCGGCGTGCCGTACCCGGAGGCCCAGGTGATGATGGGCGTGGCGCCAATGGCCCCGCTCTCTGCCAGCCGTTAGCCGGGACTTCTCACTCTCAGCCTTCGGCTCGCGTTCGCACCCGAACGGAAACGTGCGGCTGCGAGAGGCCGGCGAGCACCTTCCCGAGGCCCGAGATCGCCGCAGCGTACGCGTGCTCCGGAGGCGTGGCGAAGCCGACGACGACGGCTGGCGGGTGGGCCGCCGGCCCGACCCGGTAAAGGTCGAGGCCCTCGAGGGCGATCCCGCTCTCGTCGGCTGAAGCGATTGCCTCGGCCTCAGTCACCCCGGCAGGAAGGCCAACCACGGCCTGCAGACCGGCGGAGATGCCTTCGACCTGCGCGGCGGCGAGCGCGCCGACAAGGCGATCTCGGCGGTGACGGTAGGCGAGGCGGCGCCTGCGGACGTGGCGGTCGTAGGCCCCAGATCGGATGAACTCGGCCAGCGTCAGCTGGTCGAGAGCGGGGGCAAAGCGATCGGCGAGACGCTTGGCCCTCGCGACCGGTTCGACAAGCTCGCCAGGGAGGATCATCCACGCCAGCCGGAGCCCCGGAGCGAGCGTCTTTGAGGTGGTGCCCAGGTAGACGACGTGGTCCGGGTCGAGGCCTTGCAGGGCCCCCACCGGCTCGCGGTCGTAACGGAATTCGCCGTCGTAGTCGTCCTCGATGATCAGGGCGTCCCGACTTCGGGCCCACCCGAGCGCGTCGTGGCGTCTTTCAGGCGACATCGCCATCCCGAGTGGGAACTGGTGAGCGGGTGTGATCATGGCTGCGTTCGCGGCGCCGGCGGATGAGACGAGAGCGCCGTTCTCGTCGATGGGCATCGTCTCGACAGCAAGATGGGCATCGTTGGCGATCTGGCGCGTCTCGGGAAGTCCGTAGGACTCGACGGCGAGCGCGGTTGCCCCGCGCTCGTGCAGGGCACGGCAGAGCAAGCCGACCGCCTGGGTGAATCCCGAACAGATCACAATCCTCGAAGCATCCGTGCGCACGCCTCTGGCCCGACCGAGATAGCCCGTCACCTCCTCGCGCAACGCCCGGGTGCCACGGGGGTCGCCGTAGCCGAGTTCCGCGTCGGGGGCTGACGACCACGCCCGCCGGCTTGCATCCAGCCAGGCGCTACGTGGGAAAGAGGAAAGGTCCGGCCAGCCGACGCGGAAGTCGTGACTCCAGGACCCCGGCGCATCGGCGATCATGACGGCGGACACCTCAGAGGCGAGCGGACGGTCGGCGACCTTCGTGCCCGAGCCGTGGCGGGCGGCGAGCCAACCCTCTGCGGTGAGCTGCGCGTAGACGTCCACGACCGTGTTTCGGGCCAAGCCGAGATCGGCGGCCAGGCTCCGCGACGAGGGCAGGCGGGTGCCGGAGCGCAATCGACCCTGCGCGATGGCCTGCCGCAGCGCCTCCTCGAGCGCCCGCTTCCGACGGGAGCCGCTCACGTCGAGGTGAAGGTCGACTCCGAAAGTGGCCCGCGAATTATCCACGTAGGTGGACCTTATCAACGGTCCACCTACATGGCATACGGTTATCCACCTCAGGCCGTGAGTAAGCCCCTACGTGAATCGGGACCCTGCCACAGGCCTGAACGGCTGCGCTATCCATTCCCGCCTTCGGTCAACGAAAGGGAGGTAATCAAACATGCTCCACGAGCTCGGTCCTTCCGCTCCGAGGACCGCGGTGCTGGGGATCTTGCAGACATAGGCCCTCGGCAAAGAGAGGAAAGGGAAAGGATGAATGCTGTCAAAGGCGGCCTTGCGACCGCTGCACCGACGCGTTCTGCTGTCTGCTCGGCGGTCGTACCGCCGGGCCGGAAAGGGAGGAGGGCGATGCTCCGGCGAGCGAGAAAGCTCGGCGTCGCTGCTGTCTGCAGCGGGGCAGCCGTGTCGTTGTCTGTGGCGGGGTCGGCGAGCGCCTCGCCCGTGCGCGAGGACACCGTGACGGTTCAGGTGGTAGCGACCGGGCTCAACAGTCCCAAACATCTGACGTTCGGGCCCGGAGGCCTCTATGTCGCAGAGTCCGGCACGGGCGGCCCCGGCGGGTCGAACTGTGTCGCCGGTGTGGGGGTCACCGGGGCGCAGACCACGTTCTGCGAGGGACCGACGGGGTCGGTGGCCGTCCTGACGCCCTTCGGCCTGCACACGGTGCTCTCCGGTTTGCCGTCCGTGACCGAGGAGGACAATCAGGAGACGCTGGGGCCCGCCGACGTCACGTTCGCGGGGCATGGAGTCTTCGGCCGTCCGCGCTTGGCGGTGCTCTTCCAGGACCTCCTGGTGCAGAGCAACGGAACCTCGGGGACACCGGCGCCCGCTTCGACGACGTTCGGCAAGTTGCTTGACGCCGATCCGTTCGGGAACACGCTGGGGCCGACCCTTGCCAATCTGGCGGCGTTCGCGTCCGCCAACCCCCAGGATCCCGCGACGCTGGGCGGCCTGGGCGAGACGACCTGGGACTCGGATCCGTTCGAGATCACCCCGTATCGAGGAGGGGAGGCGATCGCCGATGCGGCGGCCAACTCCGTGCTCTGGCTGAGCCCGCGCGGCCAACTGTCGCTGATTGCCCGGCTGCCGACGGTCCCTGAGACGGTGCCGGCAGGTGTACTCGGGCCGACCGCGATGACGATCGACGCTCAGGCGGTGCCCACTTCGATCGCGGTCGGGCGCGACGGTGCGCTCTATGTCGGCACCTTGCGCGGCATTCCCTCGCTGCCCGGTACGGCGGACGTGTACCGGGTCGTGCCCGGGCATGCGCCGGTGGCCGCCGTAACCGGCCTCACCGCCGTCACGGACGTCGCATTCGACCATGAGGGCCGGCTGCTCGTGTTGGAGTACAACACGGGAGGACTCCTGGCGCCGGAGACCACCCCGGGGGCGCTGCTGCGCGTGCAGCTGCACGGACCGGGCGCGCCGGTAGTGACGACCCTGCCGGTGACCGGCCTCTTCTCGCCCACCGGAATCGCGGTAGACCCAGGACGCCGGGATGACATCTTTGTCACCAATCGCGGGACGTCCCCGGGAACCGCAACGCCCTCGGGTGAACTCCTGAGGATCACCGGATTGGACTGACTGCGCAAGGGCGGCGTCCCGAACGCCCACCCCCCATCGGGTAGAGGGAGGTTCTCGCCTCAGCGTTGTTGTAGGCCGGCGTAGTGACCGCCCTTGGAGACCGGTCCGAGGCCCTTCAACGCCAGCTGCCAGCTGTCGGCTCCGTCGCGAGATTCGTAGACCTCGCCGTCGGTCGTCCCGAGGTACAGGGATGACCCATCCGGACAGCTCGAGATGCTCATGGCCTCGATGTTTCCCCGGAGCGGGTCCGGTAGCCCCGAGTCCGCGATCTCCCAGGTCTGCCCTCCGTCCCGGCTGCGGGCCACGTGGGCGTCCGCGCTTCCGGTCCGGCGCCACGCGCCCGGACCGTAGGCACCGCCGGCGAAGTACATATGCGCGGGCTCCCGGGGGTCGACCACCATCGCGTCGGGGTAGCCGATCGTCCAGGAGCGGCCGTGGACACGCCGCCAGCTCTCGCCCCGGTCCTCGGAGACACAGAGCCCGTCGCCCCCGGTGATGAAGAGCCGGTCCCGGTTGGCCGGGTCGATCACGACCCGGTGCACGTCCTTGTAGACGGCGTCGTCGTCCTGGGCCACCCCCTCGAGCTCGGCGAAATGCTCGCCGTCGTCGGCGGTGTAGAACAGCCCGCCCTGCTCGACGCTCACATAGAACGCGTGGTCGTCCGTCGGGTCGAAGGTGATCGACTTGAGGTGTGCGGCATGCGGAGGAGCCGGGAACGTCCACTGCTCCCTGCCGGGAACCTGTGTGATGGCGGGCAGCTCCGACCAGCTGTGGCCGTCGTCGGCGCTCGTGAAGAGGGCGACGGGCTCGGTGCCCAGGTACAGGCGAACCTGCTCGCCGACGGCCCGCGACGCGATCGTGAACGGCATCCGGTCCCCGAGCCCGAGGCCGATCTCCTCCCAGGTGATGCCCCCGTCGTCGCTGGCAAAGATGCCTCCGGCGTAGGTACAGACATAGACCCGGGCACGAGCGGGCTCGTAGTGAACCGAGGCGATGTGATGGTCGTTCAGCCCGTGGGCGGCGACCTCCCATTCCTCGCCCTGGCGCTCAGCGGTCACCACCCCCTCGAGCGTCCCGACCACCAACCGGACCGGAAGCGATGTCCCTTCAACGGACGTCGTCCCGTTCGGTGAGAGACACGAGATCATGGCGTTCCCCCTTCAGCCTTGCTGGACCCTCGTTCAGGCTACTCCTCGGCGATCGAGGTCCACCGGGTCGGGGACCGCTGGCCTCGTCCGTCCCCCGCGTATCTCGATGGCCCGGCGCGCTAGCATCGCCCTTTGTAGGGCAATTGGGGTAGCTCGCAACAGCAGGGGGAATTCAGCATGCTGTATTCGAGTACGGATAGCCGCCCGTTTCGCGGAATAGGAAGTCGGCGACCACCGTCGCGGCGCCGGTCGGTGGTGGCCTCGATAGCGGCAATGGCGATGTCGACCATCCTGGCGAGCTTCGGCGCTGGTGCCATGGCGCCGTCCGCCAACGCCGCGCCGCCGGTGAGCGGCGGGACGATGACGATTCTGGAGAGCACGAACGGCATCGGCAACTGGCCGGCGGGGCTGGACCCGGGCACCAACAACTGCTGCCTCGTGGAGAACGAGCCGTTCAATGATGCCATCTTCGGCCAGTTGTTCACCCAGAGCCCCAAAGGGCACGAGGAGCCGGACCTCGCGACCGGGTTCAAGTTCTCCGACGGGAACAAGGTCGTCTCGATTTTCCTGCGCCACAACGTGAAGTTCACAGACGGGACCCCGTTCAACGCCGCGGCCGTCAAGTTCAACATTGACCGGGACCTGAAGCTGAACGGCGCGACCCTGATCTCGAGCTTCCCGGTGAAGGACACGACGACCAACGGCCCGTACACGGTCGTCCTGCACATGTTGTATCCCTTCAGCCCGATCATCAACTCCTTCGACTCGATCGCCGGACCGAACTGGATCATCTCGCCCACCGCACTTCAGAAGGAGGGCGAGGCGAAGATGAAGCTGTACCCCGTCGGCGCGGGTCCGTTCATGGTGCAAAGCGACGTCCAGAACTCGAAGCTGGTGCTCGTCAAGAACCCGAACTACTGGCAGAAGGGCCACCCCTATTTGCAGGGGGTGACCTTCGAGAGCGTCGGGACCGACCAGAGCGCGTACAGCGCGGTCGTGAGCGGCGAGGCCCAGGTGGTCCAGCAGGTCGCGACCTCCAGCACGGCCGTGGCGGCGCAGAAAAACCCGGCGGTGCGCGTCGTCACGTCCCACAATCCAGCGACCGGTTCCCTCCAGCTGAACACCAAGATCCCACCGTTCAACAACATCAAGGCCCGTGAGGCCGTCTACTACGCCCTGAACCAGGCCTTGTTGGACAAGGTCGCCGCCGCCGGGCAGGGAGCGGTGTCGCAGACCGGCGACGGCCCGACGAGCCTCTTCCCGATCCTCAAGGTCCCCGGCTACCGGACCTACAACCTTGCGAAGGCCAAGGCGCTCGTGAAGCAGCTCGGCGGGCTCAGCTTCACCATCACCGGGTTCGCGACGAACCCCGTGCTCAGCGAGGCGGAGCAGAGCGAGTTCGCCGCCGCGGGCATGACGACCAAGATCGACCCGGTCAACCTGGCACAACTGGTGGCCGCGTTCCGGAGCGGCAAGTGGCAGATCACCGGCGGTGGGGCCGGCGGGCTCGACCCGGCGATCGGCGTCGGTGGGATGACCTGGCGGGTGCAGTCGAACGCCCCGTTCACCGGCATCCACGACAAGACCCTGGACAACCTCATCGCCACGGGCGCCTCGACGACCGACCCGGAGCGGCGGCTCGCCATCTACAGGCAGCTGTTCAAGTACATGAGCGACCAGGCTCTGATGCCGTTCACCTACGCGGCTCCGCTGTGGAACATCTCCAACCCGAAGGCGATGGGCCCTGGCCTCAGCCTCGCCATGTACAACAACTACCTGATCCAGTGGCCCGACATCTGGATGGCCCATTAGCCAGGGAGCCGGCTACGACCGCCTCCGGGCGACGCGCCGCAACATCACCTCTTGGGTCTGCCGGCGACCGCACCAATGGCGGGTGCCAGCACCAGCCAGATCCCGATGGTCACGACCATCGACGTCACGTAGCCGAAGGGCTTGATGCCAACGTCGGTGTCCAGGATCCCGGCGAAAATCATCAGGATCCAGGCGCTTAAGAAGAACAACGGCCCAGCGGCCGTGAGCTGAAAGAAATGTCGCATGGCAGAACCCTCCTGGAGACCGAGCTTAGGAGTGGTTGCCGGAGGGGGCTGTCACCCGCCCGTGGCATAGGCGTCGTGGTAGTTCCACCACTGGTACGGCGCGGTCTGCGGGTAGCCCTCCGGCGAATCCTCCCACGTTTCCTGACGGCCGAGCGCGGTGATGTCGAGGTAATTCCAGGTGTTGCCCATCTGCTCGTCACCGCGATTGTCGATGAAGTACGTCCGGAAGATCCGGTCCCCGTCACGGATGAAGGCGTTGGTGCCATGCCATTCGTCGACGCCGAAGTCCGCGTCCCAGTCGTCGGTGATCGTGTACCAGGGGATGTGGTTCCAGCCGTGGCGCTCCTTGAGGCCGCGAATCTCGGCCTGGGGGGCGCGCGAGACGAAGGCGAGCGACGTGTCCCGCGCGTGCAGGTGTCCGGGGTGGGCCACCTGGTCGGCCCCGAAGGAACAGCCCACGCAGCCCCGCTCCGGATACGAGCCACCCTCGGCATAGGTCGTCACCTCGGGACCGTAGAAGGCGCGGTAGACGATCAGCTGACGGCGCCCCTCGAACAGGTCGGCGAAGCTGAGCCGCCCGTCCGGGCCCTCGAACGAGTACTCCTTGTCGACCGCCAACCAGGGCATTCGCCGGCGCTCGGCCGCCAGCTCGTCGCGGGCACGGGTCAACTCCTTCTCCTTGACGAGGAGCTGCTCCCGCGCGGCTTGCCAATCCTCCGGCGAGACGATCGGTGGCGTGTTCATGCGCTCGTCCTCCCTCGAGGTAGAGACGTCGGTCTGCTCACGGGTACTGACGCCGTGGCTGCGGCCAACTGATCGGTACGCCCCTTGCTACGCGCTGCTCGCTAAGGTCGCCAAGGGTTGGAGGGCGAAACGTGGCGACTCGACCCGGTGTCCGGGAAGGGGGCGGGATTCGGTGAAGCTGCCGGAGTACAAGAAGAGGCAACTGATTGCCTACGCATCTCCGGTGCTCGTCGAGGGGGAGCAGGTCGCGGACGTCACGATCGGCAGCGCCGCGGTGAAACGAAACGGCAGAACCACACGGCGCAAGGCGACGATCCTCGTGACCGATCGACGAGTGGTCGTCTACACGAGAAGGTTCGGCGGCTACGACATGCAGGAGTTCGCCTACTCGCGAATCGCCGGTGTGGATCACACCATGGGCGTCTGGAACGGACAGCTGACCCTTCGTGTCTCCGGCGGAGGCGCCGACCTCTCGATGATCGACCGGAGGGACGTCGCCCGCATCGCACAGGCCATCCGAGACCGCATGGCGTCCGCCAACCAGCCGAGCGCAAGCAAACCCGCCGCCGACCAGCCCGCAGGACAGGACGCTGCCTCAACATCGTCGGAGTCCCCGGAGCCATCGTCCGAGCCCCAACACGAGGCACCTCAAGCCGAAGAACCCCAAGCCGAAGAACCTCGAGCCGAAGCACAAGCCGCAACGGCAGCTTCGGAGCCACCTGACCCGACGATCGTGGACGATCCCGCCGCTCCGCGATGATTCCGCCGCTGCGGGATCGTCAACAGCGAGTCGGTCCACGCCCCGTGGAGGAGAGGAGACGTCGGTGACCCTTCCGAAGATCGCGACACGAGACGAGTGGTTGGCTGCCCGCAAGGCGCTGCTGGTGAAGGAGAAGGAGCTGACCCAGCAGCACGATGCGCTCAGCGTCGAGCGCCGCAACCTTCCGATGGTCGAGATCGACAAGGACTACCGGTTCGAGGGGCCGGACGGAACGCTGAGCCTGCGGGACATCTTCGAGGGGCGCCCCCAGCTGATCATCTACCACTTCATGTTCCACCCGGAGTGGGAGGAGGGGTGTCCGAGCTGCACCGCCGGCATCGACGAGGTGTCCGCGGGTTTCCTCGATCACCTGCACACCCGCGACACCACCTTCGCCCTCGTGTCCCGGGCGCCGCTCGACAAGCTCGAGCGTTGGAAGTCGACCAGGGGCTGGGATCTGCCCTGGTACTCGTCATCCGGCTCGGACTTCAACTACGACTTCGGCGTCACCATCGACGCGTCCCGCGGGTTCGACCGGTACAACTACCGCACCCTCGACGAGTACGCGGCGATGGGTCACGAGAGCATGAAGACTGCCGAGCAGCCCTACGACATGCCCGGGCGAAGCTGTTTCTTGCAGGTCGACGGCCGCGTCTTCTTCACCTACGCCCAGTTCGCGCGCGGCCTGGAATCCTCGGGGGGCTCCTACTACTTCCTCGATCTCACGGCCCTCGGCCGGCAGGAGGACTGGGAGGAGCCCAAGGGACGCAGCGACTCGGCACGGTCGGCAATTCCCGATTTCTCGACGTAATCGTCGCGCCCGTAGACCCTTCGCATTGCCGTGCGAGATCATGCGCACGCACGTGCTACGATCTAGGCATGAGGACGACGGTGGAGTTCGACGAGGATGCCGCCAGGGCGATCGAGGCCCTTCGCCGCGAGCGTGGCCTCGGCGTGTCCGAAGCGGTGAACGAGTTGATCCGCCGAGGCCTCCTCGCCCGGCCGGCCCGGCCACCATTCAGGCAGCGCACCGCGCCCCTCGGCGTGCGAGTCGACGTGTCCAGTGTCGCCGATGCCATCGAGGTACTGGACGGCGCGGCCAGCCGCTGATGCTCGTCGACGCCAACATCCTGCTCTATGCCGTCGACGAACGGTCCCGTGCGCATCCCACCGCCCGCCGCTGGCTCGAAGGCGCACTCAACGGCTCGCGTCGCGTCGGGCTGCCCTGGCAGTCGCTGCTCGCGTTCGTGCGCATCGTCACCCACCCGCGGGCGCTGCCCGTCCCGCTCTCCCCGGCCGACGCATGGTCCTTCGTCGATGATTGGCTCGACGCTCCCGCCGCATGGATACCGCAACCGGGCCGTGGCTACCGCGAGATCCTCGGCCGGTTGGTGTACGACCTCGACCTCCGGGGCAACCTGGTGAGCGACGCCGCGGTCGCCGCGCTCGCGCTCGAGCACGGGCTGGCGGTCGTCAGCGCCGATTCGGACTTCGCGCGCTTCGGGGAGCTCCGCTGGCTCGACCCGCTCAGACCCTGACACGAACAGGGCGTCTACGCCCGCGCTCAGCGTCGAGCGTCCGCCTAACCTCGATCGTCGTGGCTGACGACCTCGGCAGCGCCGGCATCGTGCTGGCGGGAGGCCGCTCCTCCCGCATGGGCAGGCCCAAGGCGGCGCTGGAATGGCACGGCTCGACGCTGCTCCACCGCACGGCGTCGGTGCTCGCCCGCGTCGTAGACGGGCCGGTGGCCGTGGTCGCCGCACCGGGACAGGAGCTTCCCGGACTGCCCGCCGGCGTGGAGGTGGTCGAGGATCCCGTCGAGGGCCTGGGCCCGATGCAGGGCATCGCCACCGGGCTGGCGGCCGTTGCCGACCGTGCTGCCGCCGCGTTCGTATGCTCCACCGACCTGCCGTTCCTGCACCCGGCCTTCGCCGCCGCCGTGCTCCGCGTGCTCCGTGCCAACGAAGACGCCGATGTGGTGATGCCGGTCGCGCGCGGGTTCCGCCAGCCGCTCGCGGCCGCCTACCGGACCGGCTTGGCGGAGTTCATCCAGCAGCGGGTGAAAGAAGGGGACTACCGGCCCGGCATGCTGTTCAAGCACGTCCGCGTCCTGCAGCTAGACGAGGCCACCCTCCTCGCCGACCCGCAGCTCGCACGAACGGACCCGGACCTCGACTCGGTCGTCAACGTGAACGAACCGGAGGACTACGCCGCCGCCCGCCGTCGCCCGCCGCCCGAGATCGTGGTGGAGCGTTTCGGGGCGCTCGCCTCCGGTGGACACCGGGGGCCGCGCCGGGTGCGGGCGGCGACGCTGGGGGCGGCGGCCGCCGAGGCGGAGGTGACCCTCGACCGGCATGTCCTGGCGGCCCTCAACGGAGACCAGATCACCCGCGACCCGGCGGTTCCGTTGGTCACCGGAGACGTCGTGTCGTTCCTGACCGCCGACGGGGGCGGTTGACGGG
>WQVT01000037.1 GCA_009785715.1 Acidimicrobiaceae bacterium
AAGGCGTGGTCGGCCGCCGTCAACGGACGCGTGGCTCCCGGGATCTGCGAATGCTCCCGTATCAGCCTGATACCCGCTATTCGTCGCTCGAACTCGGCATCCAGCTGTTCCGGACTCTCGTCGTCGAAGAGGATCATCAGCGCCCGAGTGACCGCCACGTCGCCGCGGTTGAAGGTCCCACCCGCATCTTCGACCCCCGCCTTGTACCACTCGATACGACGCTTCGTCTGCTCGATGTCGCCGAACTGGTCGAGAAGAAGCCGGAATCGACGCTCTCCCGCAGACCGCACCGACGCCTCGCTGCCGGCGCCGATCCATATGGGGACATGCGGTTGTTGCTGTGGCCGCGGTTCAATGAGGACGTCCCGGAACTCCCAGTGGCGACCCTGGTGCGAGAAGGGTTCCGAGCTCGTCCAACAGTTCGTCATGACTGCCAGGCATTCCTCGAACCGCTCCTCCGCCTCACCCGGATCGATGCCGAAGCCATGAAATTCGTTCGGCCGATAGCCACGGCCGATCCCGAGGTCCATTCGACCGCCCGAGAGGACGTCGAGCGTCGCAATCTGCTCGGCAAGGAGCACCGGGTTGTGCCACGGCAGGACGCTGACCGCGGTACCTAGCCTCATGTCCGAGGTGCGTGCGGCCAGGTACGCCAGGAATTCGAGCGCTGCGCCCAGCTGGCCCAGGCCCGAGAAGTGGTGCTCTACCACGAAGACCGAGACAAAGTCCATCTTCTCCGCTTCAACGATATAGTCGACAAAGTCGGCATAGCCCGAGGCCTTTTGCGTTGCTGATGCGTTGGCCTTGGCCCTCGGGCCGCCGAATATTCCGAAGCGCATCACTGCCTCCTTGGGAGCTGTTCAGGCACGGGTGATGGTTGCATCATCATGTGATCATTCCAGTCTCCGTCCAACGATAGTTCCTGCGGAAACCAGTTCGCCGGGCCCGCCGCCTCGCCAAGTTCAGGCCGAACCTTCCTCGTCGGGCTGCTCGTCCTGATCAACGTCGTTCTCGGAACGAGGCAGGAGCTCAAGGCCCGGGCGGCGGTGGATGCCCTGTCGAATCTGCAGGTCCGGACCTGATCGGGCCCATGCTGGCTCGGCTCAACCTGGGGCTGACGACGGCACCGCCGCTTGGCCAACATGAGCCGGGCGCGAGCTGGGACACGTTGTCGCGGTAAGGCCGAGGGCCGGAAACTCGAGCTGGCCCCAGCGGTCGATGACGACTCGCCAGCGGGCGCTCGAAACTTGCCCCAGCACCCACACTCCCCAGCCGGCGTAGGGGTCCAACATCAGCTCCTCGAGCCGGTCAAGATCGACCTCGGAGAGCGGTTGGGCCACAAACAGGAAGTGGCGGGGTCTGGCGTCAAGCGCCCGCCGGCGATTGACATTGAGGACGGCGGTTCCCGCGACGGTCTCGCCGCCGGTTGCAAGGGTGGGAAGGTCGCCCGGACCCGACCCGTCGGGCGGCGCATCGCCGTGGTTCCAGACTGCCTCGTCCAGGTTGGGAAGCTGCCGGATGCCGGGATGCCAGCCCAGATCGGCTCCAAAGCCCACGACCGTGATCGCCGGCACCGCAGACCACGGGTCGTGGAGAAGACCGTCGCAAAGCTGCAGGATGAAGTCGCGGGTCCGTCGATCGTCGCCTTCCACCGCCACCACCCCATCGAGCAGCGACATGTCGATCAGAACACGGGCCCCATCCGCCACTCCTATCGTCGCCAGGTACGGGTACGGCCCCGGACGCCGTTGATCACCGCCGGCGCCGAAGGCCGCTGCCGTCGCGCACCAACGCCGGCCATCATCGGCGGCCACCCACGGAGCGACCGGGTCGCGCGCTGGCGGCGACAGGAGGAGAGAGATCCCTTCCCGGTCAGCCCGGACCGCGTAAGCCGTTGGAAGGCGCTTCCCCTCCGGCCGGCAGCGATCGTCGAGATCGCTGAGGGCGGCGGTGAGGAGCCGAACCGGCTCTCGATCGGCCAGGACGGCGCGCGCTGCGGTTCGCTCTCGCCGGCGACGCAGGTTCTCCCCGGCCTGACCGGCCATCCGCCTCGCCGGCCTGGCGACAAGGACCACAAAGCGCCTGACACGACGCAGCCGCCAAAGGGTGAAGAGCAGCCCGCCGGCGATCGCGGCGATCAGCACGCCGAGGATCGGATTCGTGGCGGCACCGAGCCGAAGCCGGCGCTGGGCCCGGCCCTGACCTGACCGCACGGTCGTGACCGGGGACGGTGATGCGAACCCCTGGGGAATGGCCGAAGTGCTCGCCGGCACCCGGGCGGTCCGCGGGGATGAGGTCGCGGGTTTGGACTCGGTCGTCCGCGGGCTGGCGACGGCTGACGGCTTGGTCGTCCCGGCGTGGGTAGCGCGGGACGGGGAAGGCGCGGCCGGGGCGGCGACCGCCGGGATCGCGGCGATCGGGGTAGTGGCGGTGTTCGGGGGCGAGGCAGGAGCGGGTGGCGGTGGCGGGGCCGGAGCCGGTGGCGGGGCCGGAGC
Organism: Acidimicrobiaceae bacterium; assembly: GCA_009785715.1. GTDB lineage: Bacteria > Actinomycetota > Acidimicrobiia > Acidimicrobiales > Palsa-688 > WQVT01. The sequence goes on from WQVT01000037.1 coordinate 2,496, forward strand.
GGGTGGCGGGGCCGGAGCGGGTGGCGGGGCCGGAGCGGGTGGCGGGGCGGGAGATGGTGGCGGGGCCGGCGCGGCCGGAGGGACCGCCGCCGGGGCCGGGGCGGTGGCCGGCGTGCAGGAGACCGTCGGCAGGGGACCGAATTGGACTCCCGGGCCCTGCGCGCCCGGCGGCAGTTCGAGGACCCAGCCCGGGTCCAGCACGTTCGGATCCGTCAGGGTGTGCCCGTCGGCTTGGGGCTTGCCGGCGTTGAGGGCGAAGATCTCGTTGTAGAGGTCCCCGAAACCCAGCGTGTTCTGGGCGATCTCGTAAAGGAAGGCCTTCTGCCCATCCGGTCCCGGGTTCGGCACGATGTAGTACTTCACTGGCACGCATGTGGCCGCGTTTGCCGGCGCGGCCCATCCGAAGGTGGTCAGCAATAATCCGGCAGCCAGCGCCGCCATCGACGCCACGACGGCAGACAGACGAGGAGGCATGCCCGTGGTTACGCCCGAAGGGACGAGGTGGTTCAAGAGCGAGCCGAAAAGGGGCTGCCCAGGTCGAGAGGAGGAAGCTGAGGCACCCGGCCGCCGGCAGGATGAAAGGGAACGATGTCGCCCCCTATGGGGCCGCCGGTGCCGACCGCCTCCCCACGAAGGCTGATCAACGTCTTCCCGTCGGTGAGGGCGGCATCGTAGACCGGGTTGAATGTGGGGGTCGTCGGGGCGTACACGGTCCGGCCGAGCTCGGTGGCGAGTTGCTGGCTGATTCCGTCAGGAACCCTGCCGGAGTTGCACGCGTTGATGTAAATGGCGGCGTCAGGATTCTCCTTGAGGAGCGTCTTGAACCAGGACTGACTCTTCAGGATCTGACCCAACTGGGTCCCGTCGAACGGAAGCTCTTTCCCGGACTTGGTGGCGGCCAAAAAGTAGGTGCCGATTTTGTTGCCGTGGCCCTCGACGAAGATCACCTTCCCCTCACTCCACGGAGCGCTGCGGGGCAAGAACTTGTACTGGTCCTCGGTGATGGAGTCCAGTTTGGCGAGCTGGCCGGGTGGAATCTTCGTCTGGAAGTTGGGTGCGGAGGGATCGAATTCGTCCCAATAGGTTGCCCGTTGGGTCCAGTCGGTGCTGTCCTGCAGACTGCCGCCGATGACCTTGCCATCGGTCACGATCGGCCGGCTGAGGATGTCGCCCGCCTCGACGATGTCGCCCCTGAGGGACGTGAAGGTCTGGACGGGACGAAAGCGATTGATGATGTTTTGCAGCCCCTGCCGGGCCGATCCGGCGAAATTGGAAAGGGCGTCCCCGATCCTCCCGTTGGTAGGCAGGTCTTCACCGAGACCGCCGGCTTCGCCGTCACCCAGGCCGCCGGCGGCGTCGTCAGCAGAGGCGATGCCCCGGTCAACGCCGGGGACCGCGCCGGCGACCTCCCCGAGGGCCGTCCCGATGTCCTCGCCCACCCTGGTCACGCCGAGCTCGGACAGGCCCGGGATGAGGCTGACCACGCCCAATACGACGTCGGCGACGTTCCATTTCCCGGTGAGGGCCATGCTCAGGATCTGGGAGCCGAGCTGCGCACCCCCCGCGACCAGGCCCAGGGCGATTCCCACGGGACCGAGGAAGGGAAGGATGACGGCCAGGGCGGTCAGGATCCAACCCAACCAGGGGTTGTCCTGAAACCAGTCGCTGATCTGCTGCCAGACGCTACGGGGCGGGATCGAGTGGTTGGCGGCGTCATCAAGCGTGGTGACGGCGGCGCGCGCGGCCCCCTGGCGGGCTTCCGCCGCCTGTTGCCCGAGGGCGCGGGCGGCGTCGAGTCCGGCCTGGGCGTCTGCTTGTTGGCCCTGGGCCACCGCCAGGTTGCCCCCTGCTTGTGCCCGCCCGGTCGTGTCGGTCGCCGGCACCTGGTCCAGCTGCGTCTGCCAGTACGCCACTTGCTGCTGCGCCGCCTGGAGGTCCGAGTGAGCGGGCCCGGCCAGGGACCACGCCTGGTTGGCCTGGTCCTGGGCGGCCGACAGTGCCGTTGCGTAGGCGCCCAGGGCCGATGATGCCTCCTGGTAGGACCGGGCGACGGTCTGGATGTGCCCGGGTAGGGAGCCCAGCTGGCCATTGAAAGCGGTCATGGCCCGCCCGGTGCCGGCCGCCTGCGCCTGGGCCAGGAGATCGTTGGCCTGGGAGGCATTTTCCCCGACGGTGCCGTACGCGGCGGCGAGAGCCTGCACGCTCTGAGGATCGCCGGGAGCGGGGTCGGCGATTCCGAGCACCCCCGGCCAATCCTGACTGTCCGACACCTGGTCCTCCCGATCGGGCGAGGACGGTCCTCGCTGCTCATCTCCCTCGATCGCTTACGGGCGAATGGGGCCGGCGGTTCATGCCGGCCGCGAGGAGCTCCGGGTCCCCTGAACTTCCGAGCCCGGTCGGACGTAGACCAGCGCGGAACCGTACGTGGGTACGGACGAGAAAGGAACCACCCTCATGAGCGGGAACTACAGCTTCAACAGCGCCGACATGGAGTCGACCGGAACGAGCCTCGGGAACACGGCCAACAATCTGCTGTCGGAGCTTTCGGCCTTCAGCAGTCAGGTCGACGCTCTCAACTACAACACCCCCAATTCATCCACCCAGTTCCGGGATGCCTATGGGCAGTTCAAGCAGGGCTACACGAGCGTGATGAATGGCCTGCAGGGCCTGGGACAGTTTCTCAACGGTGCCGGCCAGGCTTTTGACAGCACCGACCAGCAGCTCGGCAGCGCGATCAGCGGCAACTGAGCCTCGCCGCCCGACCGTCGAGCCGCGTTCGTCACCCCGGTCGTCGAGACCGGGGTGACGCGCATTCCCGGACCCAAGCGTGAAAGTAGTGACAGATGCGGATGATGTTCACCGCAATTGAGACGTTCGATGCCGTGCCCACCGATGTGCTCCTCGACGCCGATCCGGCCGCCACGATCGGCGATGTCGCCTCCCGCCTCGGCGTCGACGGGGCGTCGCTCTCCGTGGGCGACACCCGACTGGATGCTGGTCAGCCCCTGGCCCGGAGCCCGTTGCGCTACGGCTCGGTGCTGCGGGTCGGCGCCTCCTATCGCGAGCAACCCCGCACGCCGTCCGGGCTGGTCGAGATACGGGTGGTGAGCGGCCCCTCCTCCGGTCGCATTCACCGGCTCGGAGCAGGCGAGTTCGAGATCGGCTCAGACCGCCGGGCGGCCGTCCGCCTGCCCGATGACGCAGGGGTGGCAGGCACATGCCTGCGGCTCCGGGTGACACCGGACGGGCACTGTGTCGTCCAGGGGTACCCCGAGGCGGAGGCGCAGATCGACGGCGCAGCGCTCGGCGAAGAGGTCAGCTGGCCCCCCGGCGCCATCATCCGGGTCGGTCAGGTCCTGATCGAGCTGGCCCAGCCCTCGCGTCCGGACGCTGCTCTCGAACCTGCTCCCGACGGCGGCACGCTGGACTACAACCGACCCCCGAGAGTGCGGCCGCCGGCCAAGCCCACCCGATTCCGGCTTCCGACTCCGCCGCCAGCGCCCGACCGGCGGCCCATCCCGTTGATCACGGCGGCGGCGCCGTTGGTGATCGCCGGGGCCGCGGTGGTCTTCTTTCACAACCTCTTTTACCTGCTGATCGGCGTGCTCGCCCCGGTGACGGCGATCGGATCGTACGTATCGAACAGGCGGCAAGGCACCGCGACCTACGGGCGGAAGCTGGCCGAATACCGCGACCACAAGGCCCGCATCGAAGCCGACGCCGACGCCGCTCTCCTGGCTGAGCAGCACTCGAGGCGCCTCGCCGCCCCCGACGCCGCGCTGGTGTCGCTGGCCGCAATCGGACCACGCCAGGCCCTCTGGGAACGCAGGCCTCAAGACAGCGACTTCCTCCTGCTCCGCGTCGGAACCGCCACCCAGCCGTCGGGCGTGGTGCTGGAGGATCCCACCCGGGATGAGCATCGGAGGGACATCCATCGGGATGCCGCCGACGTGCCGGTGACCGTTTCCCTGCGGGAGCACGGAGTGGTCGGACTGGCAGGGCCCCGCGAACAGCTGCGGGGACTGAGCCGCTGGATCGTCGCCCAGTCGGCGGTGCTGCACAGTCCGACGGAGCTGCAACTGTGCCTGCTGCTGGGGCGGGACCACGCCACGTGGGACTGGGCCAGGTGGCTTCCCCACCTGCGGGGCCGCACCGACGGCGATCCTCTCGCGTTCATCGGTACGGACACCGAATCCACCGGGCAGCGCATCGCCGAGTTGAGCGCGGTGCTGGCTGAACGCAAAGCGGCAGCCGGCGGCCTGATGGGAGCCGCAGGTGCCGCGGCGGCCGCAGCGGCGGGGCGAGCGGACATCGTCGTCGTCTTCGACGGAGCACGACGCCTCAGGTCCATACCGGGAGTCGTCCAGCTCCTGCGAGACGGTCCGGGGGTCGGGATCTATTCCGTCTGCTTCGAGGCCGAGGAAGGCTTTCTCCCCGAAGAGTGCCAGGCGATCGTGGTGGCAGACGGCGGGGGCCTGCGCGTCGTCCGGAGCGGAACAGCCGATCTTCCGGAGGTCCGCATCGAGACCGTGCGTGCGTCGTGGGCCCGGTCGGTGTCGCGCGCCTTGGCCCCCCTGCGGGACGTGACCTCCAAAGACCTCGCAGGGGTCATTCCGGGCAGCAGCCGCCTGCTCGACGTGCTCGCTCTCGAGCCGCCGGAACCAGATCCCATAGCGGCGCGCTGGCGCCTCGGGGGCCGCACCACGCAGGCGATCGTCGGTGAGTCGCTCGACGGCGCGTTCAGCCTCGACCTGGCGGCCGACGGGCCGCACGGCCTGGTGGCGGGAACCACCGGGTCCGGCAAGTCCGAGTTCCTGCAGACCTTGGTCGCTTCACTGGCCGTCTCGAACCGGCCGGATGCGATGAGCTTCGTGCTCGTCGACTACAAGGGAGGCAGCGCCTTCAAGGAGTGCGCCGTTCTCCCCCATACCGTCGGCATGGTCACCGACCTCGACCCACGCCTGGTCGAGCGGGCGTTGGTATCCCTTTCGGCGGAACTGCGCCGCCGCGAGCAGGTCCTCGCGGAGGCTGGAGCCAAGGACATCGACGCCTACGCGGAGGCGCTCCGCCGGGGGCATGCCGGGCCGCCGCTGCCGCGGCTGTTGATCGTCATCGACGAGTTTGCGTCGATGGCGAGGGAGCTACCGGACTTCATCACCGGCATCGTCAACATCGCCCAGCGCGGCCGATCTCTCGGGATCCACCTCATCCTGGCGACGCAGCGCCCGGCGGGAGTCGTGTCCGGCGAGATCCGGGCCAACACCAACCTTCGAGTCGGACTGCGAATGACCGACCCGGCCGAGAGCATCGACGTCATCGGCACCGCGGACTCTGCCCATATATCCAAGACAACCCCGGGCCGGGCCTATGCCCGCCTCGGCCACGCCGCGCTCTTGCCGTTCCAGTCATCCAGGATCGGCGGCCGCCGCCCACATGGCGTGACCGGGGAGCAGCCGAGTGTCCGACTGCTCCCCGTCGGCTGGCCGGATCTGAGTCAGCCCGCACCCGCCGTGGGTCGGGTGAACCGCGACACGCCCGATACCGAGGCGACCGATCTGTCCGCGCTGGTCGAGGCCATCCGAGCCGCCAATGACCGGCTGGAGTTTCCGGCACCGATGCGCCCGTGGCTCCCACCGCTGCCCGAGTCGATCCTCATCGACGAGGTTGGGCGGCCGGCCGGGGGTATGTCCGCCCCCTTCGGTCTCGTCGACCTCCCCGACCAGCAGGCGCAGGTCCCGGCGGTGGTGGATTTCGCCACGTTCGAACATCTTCATGTGGTCGGATCTCCTCGCAGCGGCCGATCCCAGGCACTGCGGACGATCGCAGGATCGATCGCTACCAACTGCTCGAGCCGTGACGTTCACCTCTACGGCGTCGATTGTGGAAACGGCGCCCTGCTGGCGTTGACCGGCCTTCCGCACTGCGGCGCAGTGGTGCCGCACACCGATGCCGAGCGCCTGTTCCGACTGCTCACACGACTCATCGGTGAGCTCACCCGACGCCAGACGTGGCTCGCGCGCAAAGGCTTCGCGGATCTGAACGAGTGGCGCGCCGCCGGGACAGGAGATGCCCCGCCGCACGTGGCCGTGCTCATCGACCGGTGGGAGGTGTTGGAGAAGACCTACGCTGATGTGGACGGCGGTTCACTGATCGAAGCGGTGCTCCGCCTGTTCCGGGAGGGCGCCGGCGCCGGCATCCACGTCATCGCCGCCGGTGATCGCCAGCTCTTCGCCACGAAAGTCGCGCCCACCACGGAAAGCAAGCTCTTCCTGCGGCTGAACGACCGCAACGACTACGGCATGGCCGGCATCCGGGTCCGGGACGTCCCGGAGTCGATGCCGCCGGGGCGGGCCCTCCGGGCCGCAGACACCGTCGAGGTCCAGATCGCCCTGCTCGCCGCCGATGCCAGCGGGCTCGCCCAGGGGCGGGCCCTGGAGGAAATCGGGGAAAGGAGCTTCAAGCGTGATAGCGCCCTGCCGGGCAGTGCCCGCCCGTTCCAGGTGCAAGCGCTTCCCGAACGGATCAGCTTCGCAGACCTGCGCAGGCTGTCGCGATCCAGTGACGTCGACGTGCCCACCGGCCCCATGTGGGCCACGCTCGGCGTCGGCGGCGACGACCTGGGGGTGTACGGGATCGACCTGGCGACCACGGCGACTTGGATGGTGGCCGGTCCGCCCAGGTCCGGGCGCTCGACACTTCTGCGCGCGATGGCCCGGTCGTTGCTGGAGCAGGGCACCAGCGTGATCGTGGCCGCGCCGCGAGTGTCACCTCTGCGGGATCTGGCCGGAACGGCCGGGGTGATCGCCGTCTTCGACCGCGCCGACGTGACTCCCGAAGAATTCGCCGCGGCGCTGGGTTCGACGGCCGGGCCGGTGGTCGTGATCCTCGACGACGCCGAACTGCTGCGGGAATCGTGGATCGGCGAGCAGCTCAGTCGCATCACCCAGCACGCGTCCGGCCCTGGCCGGGCCCTCGTCGTCGCGGGCGAGAGCGCCGGCCTCAACGCCGCCTTTGTCGGCTGGATCCTGGACGCCAAGCGCAACCGGCACGGCGTCCTCTTGAGCCCTCGGGACCTCGCGGACGGCGACCTGGTCGGAGTCCGTTTGGCACGTAGCCTGGTCGGCGGACCCATCGACCCCGGGCGGGCGCTGCTGCATCTCGGCGACGGGCGGCTCCTGACGGTGCGGGTCCCGGTGTCCGACTGAGCCGGATCGGGCCCGGGCCACCGCTCGGGCACCGACGCTCAGACCGGGATCTCCGCGCTGCCCTCCGAACTCACAAAACGGAACGAGCTCGTGATGGCGTCGAACAGGTCGTGCAGCTCGGTCGTGAGCCTGATGTTGGGACTGCCACCCGTGATGATCATGGCGCCACTGGTACCGGGGATCGGGATGGCCGTGTGCATGGTCGCGTACGGCAGGCTGACGCGGTCGCTCACCGGAAGGACCTCGACGCCCACCACGCGGCCGGCCGGCCCGGCATGCGGCAGGTCCACGGCGCTGATCTTCTGCCAGGCACCGTCCGGGGCACCTCGGCGGTCGGCCCGCATGCGGCCAAGCTGGCTGAGAACGTCTCCCTCACCAGCGGGCACGTGCACGACCGACACCATCATCAGGGCGGAGACCACGTCGTCGTCGAAGGCACGGAGCATCCCGGCGGCGTAGACGACGCCGCGGCGTCGAGCGGTGCGGAGGACCGCCTCCAGATCGAGGATGAGTCGTCGTCCCTGAGCCCGCATCTGGGGGTCGGCTCCGGCGCGGCTCATGACCGCGTGACGCAGACGTCGTTCGAGAACCCGACCCCGGAGATCCAGTTCGAACCAATCGCTCGGGATGGTGAGGTGGTAGCGATCCGGGTGGGGGGCGGTGGCGAGATGTTCGGTCACGGTTCAGCCGATCCCTGGCTGTGGGCGTCCATCGCCGTTTCCCTGGAACTTCGGCGGAGGAGGGGCGAGCGTGGCGGATGCGTCGGCCGGGCTGCTGCCTCCGGACTGGTCCGGAGGGGTCTTGCCTTGAAGCTCGTCGACCAGATCCTGGTCGGTCTGCTGGAACGAGCTCAGGATGTTG
>WQVT01000038.1 GCA_009785715.1 Acidimicrobiaceae bacterium
GCCAGTGCGGGCGCGAGGGTCATCCGCCCGGAGAGCAGGCGCAGGCCGAGCGGGAGGGCGACGAGGGCGGTGCCGACGGAGGCCAGCGTCTCGAGCACCAGGCCCGAGAGGAACGTCACCCGCAGGGTCTCGAGGGTGGTCCGCCGCAACGCGTCGGTCGCCTCCCCGATCACGGTCCGCTGGGCGCGGGCCCGGCCGAACGCCCGCAGCGTGGCCAGCCCCGTGACGGCATCGAGGAACTGCGCGGAAAGGCGGGCAAGTGCATCGAATTGGCTGGCCACCCGGGTCTCGGTCGCCTGGCCGACGAGGACCATGAAGATGGGCAAAAGGAGCAGGGTGACGACGAGCGTCAGCGCCGAGAGCCAGTCCAGGTGGCCGATCCAGATCACGAGGGCGACGGGGGCGAGGTAGGCGAGCACCATCTTCGGCAGGTAGCTGCCGAGGTAGACGTCGAGGCGGTCGAGCCCGTGGCCGAGCGCCACCGCGAGCTCCCCGTCGCGCTCCTCCGCCACGCTGGCGGGCGCGCCGGCCAGGAGGTGGGCCAGCGCACGGCGGCGCAGGCCGGCCTTGGCGCGCCCGACGGCCCCCGTCGCCGCCAGTTCGGCGCCGAAGGCCAGCACGGCACGGAGGCTCGTCGCAACCACCAGGCCCGTCAGCGCCGGGATGATCCGGTCCGTGCGACTGAACATCGTGTGCCCGGACATGGCGGCCGTCAATGCCCGCGCCAGGTACGCCGCCTGGGCGACGAGGCAGGCGAGCTGGCCGATCCCGACCGCCACCGAAGCCGCGGTCCACCACCGCACGGCGCGGGCCTCACGCCACAGACGCCGGTCGAGCGGGCCGTGCCGGCCCGCCGTCATCGGGCTCCGGCGGGAGTCGACCCGGGGTCGCGACGCTGGGCGGGACGCTCCAGGCGCTGCCGGAACACGTAATACGTCCAGGCCTGGTACGCGAGGACGAGCGGGGTGAAGAGGGCCGCCACCACGGTCATCACGAGGAGGGTCTCGTGCTCCGAGGCGGCGTTCCAGATCGTCAGGGACTGGCCGGCGTGCGTCGAGACCATCACCCGCGGGAACAGGGTGGTGAACGCGGCGCCGACGACCGCGACGATGCTCGCCGCCATCAACGCGAACGCCACCCAGTCGTCGTTGTGCAGACGCCCCCACCCGGCGAGCAACACCAGGGCGGCGCCGAGTGCGGCGAGCGCCAGGGGCAGCGCGCCGGTGAGGCCGTCGGGATTGGGGGTGGGCGAGCCCTCCAGCGCGAGCCAGACCACGAGGCCCGCGAGGAGGAGGACGGTCGGCGCCGTCAACGCCGCCGCCGATCGACGGGCACGGGACCGAAGCTCGCCGGTCGTCTTGAGCGTCAGGAACGTGGCCCCGTGCAGGCAGAACAACGACAGGCCTGCGAGGCCGCCGAGGATGGCGATCGGGTGGATCAGGCCGAGCAGCCCACCGCGGTACAGGCCGTCGGCTTCGATCGGCAGACCGTGGATCAGGTTGGTGAAGGCCACGCCCCACAGAAACGCCGGCAGGAGGCTGCCGACGAACATGGACCAGTCCCAGCTCCTTCGCCAGCGGATGCCCGGTTCCTTGCCCCGGAACTCGAAGGACACCCCGCGCAGGATGAGCCCGGCGAGTATCAGGAACAGCGCCAGATAGAACCCGGAAAACAACGTGGCGTACCACTGCGGAAACGCGGCGAAGGTGGCGCCGCCGGCGACGATCAGCCAAACCTCGTTGCCGTCCCAGACCGGGCCGATGGCGTTGATGCACAGGCGTCGGTCGATCTCGTCCCGGGAAATGAACGGGGCCACGAGGACGGTCCCGAAGTCGAACCCCTCGAGCACGAAATAACCCGTCCAAAGCAGTCCGATGAGCGCGAACCACGAGGTGTTCAGGCTGGCGACGGGACCGGTCATAGCGACCCCCAATGGTTCAATAGACCAGCGCGGCGCCGGCGCTACCACGCCGGTCCTCGCCCTCCTCGTCCTCCTCCGCCTCGTCGGCCTCCGAGAGGGAGCGCAGGGCGCTGCGCTTCATGAGCCACAGGTCGACGACGCCGAGCACGGTATAGAGCAGGACGAACCCTCCGAAGGTCACCGCCACCGAGGAGACGACGACGGTGGGCGATGTCGCCTGGCTGGTCCTCATCAGGCCGTAGACGATCCACGGCTGGCGCCCCATCTCGGTGAAGATCCACCCCGCCGTGTTCGCCAGGAACGGCATCGCGATGCCCGCCAGCGCCACCCACGAGAACCACCGCGGCAGGTCGGTCCGCCTACGGCGGGCCAGCAGCAGGGCCCAGCCGGCGACGATCAGGATCAGGAAGCCCAGCCCGACCATGGAGCGGAAGCTCCAGTAGGTGACCCAGATCACCGGGATGTAGCTCCCCGGACCGTGCCGCGCTTCCTCGGCCGCCTGGACCTGGTTGATGCCCTGGACCTCGCCGTTCCAGGAGACGGTGGAGATGAGGCTGAGCAGGTGCGGGATCCGGATCTGGAAGATCGGCTGCCCGGAGAGGTTTCCGATGGTGAGGAGCGAGAAGCTGGCACCGGCTTCGGTGTTGTAGAGCGCCTCGGCGGCGGCCATCTTCATCGGCTGCTGTTCGTCCATCAGCCGGGCCTGGAAGTCGCCGGAGACGATGACCCCGAGGATGCAGACCAGGCTCAGGCCGGCGGCAAGCTTGACCGGTCGGAAGAAGGCCCGGTCGCCCTGGCGGACCAGTTTCCACACGGAGATGCCGAGCAGGAACATCCCTCCGGTGAGGAACGCGGCCAGCACGGTGTGGGCGAACGCCGCCCACAGGGTGGAGTTGCCGAGGATCGCCCAGAAGTTGGCCAGGACGGCCTTGTGACCGACGATGCGGTAGCCGACCGGATGCTGCATCCAGGAGTTGGCGGCGAGGATGAAGAGCGCGGAGAGGATTGTCCCGATACTGGCCAGCCAGATCGTCGCCAGGTGGATGACCGGTGGGAGCCGGTTACGCCCGAAGATCCACAGCCCGAGGAACGTGGATTCCATGAAGAACGCCAGCAATCCCTCGATGGCGAGCGGCGCACCGAAGATGTTCCCGACGAACACGGAGTAGTTGCTCCAATTCATCCCGAACTGGAACTCCTGCACGATCCCGGTGACCACGCCCATGGCGAAGTTGATGAGGAAGAGATTGCCGAAGAAGCGCGCCAGGCGATCCCATTCCGGGTCGTGACGCCGGTAGGCGAGCGTCTGCATCACCGCGACCAGGAGCCCGAGACCGATCGTCAGGGGCACGAAGAGGAAGTGGTAGATGATGGTGACCGCGAACTGCCAGCGGTCCAGGAGTTCACTCACCGCGATCGGCCTGAGCACGCAGAGTCACCTCGGCAGTGTCTCCCCCGCCGGGCTCGCTTGGCAAGTGCGGTCGTCGCCGGCGCTATACCATTCCCGGACAGCGGCCCTCGACTGCCCAGACGGGCTGCCAGGAGTGCCATGGCAGATCAGGTCTTCCGTGCGGACTCGCCTGCTCCCGAGATGCGCTGGGTGTTCGAAAGCCTGCTCGCCATCCTGGACACGGCGGTGTCTCTGCAACCGGAGACCGAAACGTTGCTGCGGCACTGCGCGCACGGCGAAGCGGGCGGCGTGGCCTGCCCCGTCAACCCGGCCGTCCTGGCCCGCCAGGCCGGCCGGCTCACCTCGGCACTGCTGTACCTCGTCGACCGGGCCAACGCCCTGCCCGGCTCGCTCGTCGTCGACGAGGCCCGGGGACTCCTCCGCTACCACCACCGATTGCTGACCGAGTCCCTCGGCCGGGTCGGGCCCGGTGCCGCCCCGGGTCGTTCGGAGCAGCTGGGCCCGTCGACCACCGCGCCCCTTTTGCCCAATTCTTGTGACTGCCTGGGCGAACCCGCCGCCCGACTGCGCCGGCTGCGCGGTCTGATCGCCAGCGACCTGAGCGGGGAAGGGGTACCTCCCACGCCCCCGTTGCGGATCAGCCACCCGGTGCGCTAGCGGCTCCCTTCGTTCCGGCGGGGGAAACCGGGATGCCTGCCGGGCCGGCGAGCATGCCCGTGATGGCGGCGACGAGGAGCCGTTCGAGCTCGGGCGACGAGGCGGCGGCGGAGTCGGGGAGGGTGGCGGCCGTGTGGTACCGGTTGACGATGCCGCCGACACAGAACACACGGAAGGCGAGCTCCCGGTCGTCGAGGTCGGGCAGCGCGGGTCGGAGCCTGGCAAGCAGCTGTCCGTGGGTGCGCCGCAGGATGTCCTGCGTCCAGTCCCGCAGATCCTCCGGGGCTTCGGTGATCGCCTGCGAGGCGATGCGCAGCAGGACGCCCGCCTCGGGATCCTCCTGCATGCCGTGCACGGTCGGCCTGATCCACGCGGCGACGATCTCCTCCAGCGTGGCGTCCGGCTCGAGGTCCGTGAGCCGCCGGGCCTGCTCCCCGACGGCCGCCTCCGCTGCTTCGCGGACGGCGGTGTTGACCAGGCTCGTCAGGCTGCCGAAGTGGTAGCTGACCGCCGCGATGTTCACCTCCGCCGCCTCGCTGACGTCGCGGAGCCGGACTCCCCCGATGCCCCGCTCGGCCAGCAGCGCCCGGGTGGCCTGCAGGAGGCGCTGGCGGGTGTGGTCTCCGAGCTCCCTGCGGGCGTCGCCCTTTCCTGACACGTTCCCTGGCACGCCCGACAGCGTACCGAATTTCATCAATCGATTGCTTGACTAGTTGCCGGGGAGCCGGTTAGCTTTCAATCAAGCGATTGATTTCTCTGGGGAGGAGGCGGCCCGGCCCCGTGTTTGACCAAGTCTCTACGGCACCAAAGCTTCGGGGCCATCCGGGCCTCACGCTCCTCTCGGTCTCGTTCGGGCTGATGATGGTGGCCCTCGATTCGACCATCGTGGCCGTCGCAAACCCGGCCCTGGGCGCCCACTTCCACGCCAGCCTGCCGAACCTGCAGTGGGTGACGAATGCCTACCTGCTGGCCCTGGCGGTTGGCCTGATCACCGGCGGCAAGCTCGGAGACCACTTCGGGCGCAAGCGCGTCTTCCTCGCCGGCACCGCCGGCTTCGCCCTGTCGTCACTGGCCTGCGGCCTGTCGCCCGCCCTCGGCGTGCTCGTCGGATTCCGGGCGACGCAGGGTCTGTTCGGGGCGCTGATGATGCCCCAGACCCTGGCCATCCTGCGGGCGACGTTCCCGCTGGAACGCCTTGCGTCGGCGGCCGGCACGTGGGCGCTGACCTCGTCGATCGGCACCGCATCCGGGCCAATCCTCGGCGGCCTGCTGGTCGGGCAGCTCTCCTGGCGGTGGATCTTCTTCGTCAACGTGCCGATCGGTGCGGGGTCGTTGGTCCTCGGCTCCGTCGTCATTCGCGAATCCAGGGACGAACGGGAGAACCGTCGGCTCGACCCCGGCGGCATCGGGCTCTCGTCGGCGGCGCTCTTCTGCCTGGTCTGGGGGCTGATGCAGGCGGAGCGCCACGGGTGGGCGCGTGCGGGGACGCTCGGCTGGCTTGCCGCATCGCTCGCCGGGCTGTCGGGATTCATCGCCTGGGAACATCGTGCGGGCCGCGTCCGCACGCCGCACGTCCCCCTGCGGCTGTTCCGGTCCCCTCAGCTCGACGCCGGTCTCGGCATGGTGGTCGCCGTCCTGCTCGGGGTCTACGGCGTGCTCTTCTTCGTCACGCTCTACCTGCAGCGCATCCAGGGGTACTCGGCGATCCAGGCCGGGGTCAGGCTGCTGGCGTTCACCGGCGTCATGGGCATCAGCGCGGTCATCGCCGGCAGGGCCGTCGCGAGGCTGGGCCCCGGGATTCCCCTCTTCGTCGGCTCGCTCCTGATCAGCGGCGGACTGGCCGGGCTCTCCGGGCTCGGCCCGGCCTCCGGCTACAACCGCCTCTGGCCCTTCCTGGTGCTGGTCGGGCTCGGGGTCGGACCGCTCCAGACCGGCGCCTCCCGGGCCGTGGTCGGGGGCGCTCCACCCGAGAACGCAGGCGTCGCCGGAGGCATGTACTCGACGGCGATGCAACTCGGCGGGCTGCTCGGGTTGTCGCTTCTCGGCACGGTGGTGGTCGACCGGGTCACCTCGGTGCTCCCGGCGAAGCTGGCCGGCGCCGGAGTGCCGGCGGCACTGGCCCGGGCGTTGCAAGGGCACGCCGCCGCCATCGCCCAGGGTGTGGTGCCGGTCGCCGGGAGCCTGCCGGCCGGCCTCGCCCGCTCCGTCAGGGCGGCCTCGTACTCGGCCTTCGCCAGCGGGCTCGACCTCGCCATGCTCCTGACCGCCGCCCTGGTCCTCGCCGCGGGCCTCGTCGCGCTCGGTCTGATGAGCCCCACCTTCGCCTGGGCCGCTCGGGCCGGGAGCGACAACCGGCGGGCATTCCGGGTCCGCCCCGACTGACCACGACTGACCACGACCGAAAGGAGCACCAGATGTTCGATACCGAAAGCCCCTACGCCGATACGAGCAGCATGTATTCGGTCCACGCGATGTTCCGGCGCGAGTTTGCGCTGCTGCCGGCCCTGGTGCGGTCCGGACGGGACCAAGACCGGGCGCGCCGGGAGACGGTGGTCGCCCACATCAGGATGGTGAACCTGGTGCTGCACCACCACCACGCCGGCGAGGACCGGGTCATGTATCAGCTGCTGGCGGACCGGGCGCCACGGGAGATCGACCCCGTGCTCCGCCTCGTCGAGGGCCACCACAGAGGGATGGACGAGCTCCTCACCACGATCGACCTGCTCCTGAGCGCCTGGCCGCGGGGGACGGTCACCGAGGACGACGAGGCCCTCGCCGTCGCCCTGGAACGGCTGGCCGTCGTGCTCTATCTACACACCGATCTCGAGGAGCAGCTCGTGTTGCCGATCGCCGAAGCGCACATCCTCGCCTCGGAGTGGGAGCAGATGGTCGCCGACGAGGCGGCCACGATCCCGCCGGAGATCGGTCCGGTGCTGGCGGGGATGCTGATGTACGAAGGCGGCATCGAGGTGGTGCCGCCGGAGATGCGCAGCGTCCTCGCCGAGCTGGCTCCGAAGGCGTATGCGGCCCATTGCGAGGCCGTGCACGGGACCCCGACCCCGCCGCGCAGCACCGAGGTGGGCATCGGAGCGCCCTATGTCGGGGTCACCGCAGGAGCCTGACGGCGCCGGCAGCCCTCAGCCCAGCGTGGCCAGCGCGTCGTTGAAGGTCTTCGACGGCCGCATGACCGCCTCCGCCGAGGCGGGGTCCGGCTGGTAGTAGCCGCCGATGTCCGCCGGCGAGCCCTGCACCCCGAGCAGCTCGCCGGCGATCGTCTGCTCGGCCTCGGCGAGGGTGCGGGCCAGCGGGGCGAACGCCGCCGCGAGCGCCTCGTCGTCACCCTGGCGGGCCAGCTCCTGCGCCCAGTAGAGCGCCAGGTAGAAGTGGCTGCCGCGGTTGTCGATCTGGCCCAGCCGGCGGGCGGGTGACTTGTTCTCGTTCAGGAGCGTCCCGGTCGCCAGGTCGAGGGTGTCGCCGAGGATCTGGGCACGCTTGTTGCCGGTGCTCTCGCCGAGGTGCTGGAAGCTGACGGCCATCGCCAGGAACTCGCCGAGACTGTCCCAGCGCAGGTAGTTCTCCTTCACCAGCTGCTGAACGTGCTTCGGCGCCGAGCCGCCGGCGCCGGTCTCGAACAGCCGGCCGCCGTCGAGAAGGGGCACGATCGAGAGCATCTTGGCGCTGGTGCCGAGCTCCATGATCGGGAACAGGTCCGTCAGGTAGTCACGCAGCACGTTGCCGGTGACCGAGATCGTGTTCTCGCCCCGGCGGATCCGCTCCAGCGAGAACGCCGTTGCCCGCTCGGGGGTCAGGATCTCGATCTGGAGCCCGTCGGTGACGTGATCGGGAAGGTAGGCCTCGACCTTGGCGATCAACGCCGCGTCGTGGGCGCGGCTCGCGTCGAGCCAGAACACGGCCGGGTCCCCGGTGGCCCGCGCCCGCTCGACGGCCAGCTTGATCCAGTCCCGGATCGGCAGGTCCTTCGTCTGGCACATCCGGAAGATGTCGCCCACGCTGACCGGCTGGCTGAGGACGACGTTGCCCGACTGATCGACCGCCCGGACCGTGCCGTTGGCGGGGATCTCGAAGGTCTTGTCGTGGCTTCCGTACTCCTCGGCCGCCTGGGCCATGAGCCCGACATTCGGGACGGAACCCATCGTGGTGGGGTCGTAGGCGCCGTTCGCCCGGCAGTCGTCGATGACGGTCTGGTACACGCCGGCGTAGCTCGAGTCGGGGATCACCGCCAGCGTGTCCGCCTCCTCGCCGTCGGGACCCCACATGTGGCCGGAATTGCGGATCATCGCCGGCATCGAGGCGTCGATGATCACGTCGCTCGGGACGTGGAGATTCGTGATGCCCCGGTCGGAGTCCACCATCGACAGCCGTGGCCCGTCGGCGATCTCCGCCTCGATGGAGGCCTTGATGTCCGCGCCCTCCGGCAGGTCGTCGAGGCCGGCGAGGATCGCGCCGAGGCCGTCGTTGGGGTTGAGCCCGGCGGCCGACAGGGTCTCGCCGTAGCGGGCAAAGGTCTGGGGGAAGAACGCCTTCACCGCGTGGCCGAAGATGATCGGGTCCGAGACCTTCATCATCGTGGCCTTGACGTGGAAGGAGTAGAGGATCCCTTCCGCCTTCGCGCGGGCCACCTGCTCGGTGAGGAACTCCCGCAGCGGCGCCACCCGCATGACCGCGGCGTCGACCACCTCGCCGGCGAGCACCGGCACGGACTCGCGCAACACGGTGGTCGTTCCGTCGGCGCCGGCGAGCTCGATCCGCAGGGACCCGTCTTCGGCGATCACGGCCGTCGTCTCGGTCGAGCGGAAGTCGTCCGCCTCCATGTGGACCACGTTGGTCTTCGACTCCGGGCTCCAGGCCCCCATGCTGTGGGGGTGGGTCCGGGCGTAGTTCTTCACCGATGCCGGCGCCCGCCGGTCCGAGTTCCCCTCACGGAGGACGGGGTTCACGGCGCTGCCCTTGACCCGGTCGTAGCGGGCCCGGATCTCGCCCTCGTCGTCGGTGCGTGGCTCGTCGGGGTAGTCCGGCAGCGCGTAGCCCTTCTGGCGCAGCTCGGCGATGGCGGCCTTCAGCTGCGGAAGGGAGGCCGAGATGTTCGGCAGCTTGATGATGTTCGCCTGCGGCTCCTTCGTCAGGCGGCCGAGCTCGGCGAGGGCATCATCGATGCGTTGCCCCTCCTCCAGCCATTCGGGGAAGTTGGCGATGATCCGCCCCGCGAGGGAGATGTCCCGGGTCTCTACGGTCACCCCTGCCGTCGAGGCGTAGGCTCGGATCACCGGGAGCAACGAATAGGTCGCCAGGGCGGGGGCTTCGTCCGTGTGGGTGTAGATGATGGTTGAGTCAGTCACCGTTGCTCCGCTTTAAAGTCGAGAACCTTTTGCAGCGACGTTATCTGGTGACCGCCGGCCCTCGATACTTGGGAGGTCGGGGGGCACCGGCAGCATCGGGTTCCGGAAGCCCGGAAGCCGACTAAGTTGATCGGACTTTAGGTATGGTCTTGCCGTGATCACTTTCCATTGGTTTCTCCCTACGGCGGGCGACAGCCGGGACATCGTGGGAGGTGGCCACGGTGCGGCTCAGGGGGCGGTGCCCCGCCGGCGCGATCCGACGATCGCCTACCTGACCCAGACGGCACGGGCCGCCGAGGAGCTCGGCTTCGTCGGCGCCCTCACGCCGACCGGGCCACAGTGCGAGGACGCCTGGGTGACCACGGCGATGCTCACCCAGACCACGGAGCGCCTGAAGTACCTGGTCGCCTTCCGGCCCGGCTACTACTCGCCGACCCTCGCCGCCCAGATGGGCGCGACCTACCAACGCCAGTCCGGCGGCCGGCTGATGGTCAACGTGGTCACCGGTGGCGAGCGGGCCGAGGCGCGGGCCTACGGCGACCCCCTGGAAAAGGACGGGCGCTACGCCCGGACCGCGGAGTTCCTCCAGATCGTCGGCGACCTCTGGGCGGGCAAAGAGGTCGACTTCGCCGGCACCCACCTCTCGGTCGAGCACGCGTCGCTCCGGCATCTCCCCGACCCCGTGCCGCAGGTCTACTTCGGAGGGTCCTCGCCCGAGGCGATCGACGTCGCCGCACGCCATGCGGATGTGTACCTGACATGGGGGGAGCCGCCGGCACAGGTGTCGGAGAAGCTGGACCGGGTGCGGGCGCAGGCCCGGGCCGTCGGGCGCGCCCCCCGCTTCGGGATCCGGTTCCACGTCATCACCCGTGACCGCTCCGAGGATGCATGGGCGGTCGCCCACCGGCTGCTCGAGACGCTCGACCCGGAACGGATCGCGGCCGCCCAGGCGGGCCTGGAGACGAGCGAGTCGGAAGGGCAGCAGCGGATGCGCGCCCTACACCTCGGGTCCACCGACAGCCTAGAGGTCCACCCGGGCGTGTGGGCGGGGGTCGGCCTGGTCCGGGGCGGGGCCGGCACGGCACTGGTGGGCAGCCACCAAGAGGTGGCGGAGCGGATCCTCGAATACCACGCCCTCGGGATCGACGAGTTCATCCTCTCCGGGTACCCCAACCTCGAAGAGGCGTACTGGTTCGGCGAAGGCGTCCTCCCC
>WQVT01000039.1 GCA_009785715.1 Acidimicrobiaceae bacterium
CCGGAGTGCCCCCGTTCGCGGTCGCGGCGGACTCCACGGGATGGAAACACCGGAACAGGTGCACCTCCGAGGTGGGGTCCGCCAACAGTTCCGGGTCGGACGCACGACAGTCGTCCTCCGCCGCCGAACAGCGGGGTGCGAACCGGCAGCCCCTCGCTCCCAGGCCGGTCAACCGGGGTGGTTGGCCCGGAATCGTGTTCATCTTGGCATGGGTCTCATTCTCGAGGTCCGGCATCGCCTCCAGCAGGGCCGCGGTGTAACGGTTCCGGTTCATCTTGAACAGACGCCTCGTCGGACCCTTCTCGACGACCTGCCCGGCGTACATCACGACCAGGTCGTTCGTTCGGCCGGCGACGATCCCGAGATCGTGGGTGATGATGATCACCGACATCTTGCGCTCCGCCTGGATCTGCCCCAACAGGTCGAGGATCTGCTTCTGGACCGTCACGTCCAGTGCGGTCGTGGCCTCATCGGCGATCAGCACCTGAGGGTCGCAACCCAGCGCGGCGGCGATCGTGACCCGCTGGCGCATCCCGCCCGACAGCTGGTGCGGATACTGGCGGAACCGCTTCTCCGGCTCGGAGATGCCGACCTGGCGCAGCAACTCGATCGCCCGGTCCTTCGCCTCGCCCCGGTCCACGCCGTGGTGGAAGCGCATGCCCTCGGTGATCTGCCGGCCGATCGGCACCACCGGGTTCAGCGAGGTCATCGGATCCTGGAAGATCAGGGAGATCCCCGCGCCCAGCTTGTGCCGATGCTCCTTCTTCGGGAGCGCCCGGATATCGACCCCATCCAGGATCACCTTGCCCGACACCGTGGCAGACGCAGGGCTGATCCCGAGCATCGCCCGCACCAACATCGACTTTCCCGCGCCCGACTCACCGACGATACCGAGCGTCTTCGAGTGTCCCAGGGTGAACGAGACATTGTCGACGGGGCGCACCATCCCCGCCGGCGACGGAAGCTCACACGTGAGCCCCTCAACCACCAGCGCGTCGCCCGAAACCGTCGATTCCCTCGCACCCGGCGCGGCTGCCAGTGCCGTCCCGGCCTGCTGTGATGTCGTCATGGTCCCTGCAACCTCATCTCCTGCACGGGCCTGGTGTCGTCCAGAACGGTGAAGACCGGCCTGGTGAGAATCACAACAACGTCGGTGTTCAAAAGCCCCGGCGCGAAACCCCGGCGGTGTGCCCCACCACACCCCCCTCTGGCCGACAACGTTACTCGTCGGCCAACCCGCGGCAGGGCGGCATCGCTTCGCCCCACGCCGACGGCATGGCCTTCACCTGCGTGCGACGCAGGACTCACGACGGTGCCCCCTCGAGATCACGGTGCCCCTCGAGATCACATAGCCTTTGCTATCTGAACGCGACCATCCTAGATCTCGTCGAAGGCCAGGCACCACAGCAGTGCGGTGAGGCTGAGCCCGTCACCGATCTGACCGGCCCGGATCACCTCCCGCACCCTCGCCACGGGGATCCACTCGACTCGCTCCGACTCGAACCAGTCCGCCGGCGGCCCCACCTCGACCGCCCCGGCGGCGACAAAGAGATGGAACGTCTGGTCGGAGATGCCGGCGCTCGGGTGATAGCTGGTCAGTGCCGTGAGCGCCCCGGGCTCCCACCCCGTCTCCTCGAGCACCTCGCGGCGCGCCCCCTCTTCGGCGGTCTCGCCCGCCTCGATCCGCCCCGCCGGGATCTCCCACCCCCAGGTGTCCGAGATGAACCGGTGTCGCCACAGCATCAGGACACCGCGGTCGGGGTCGAGGACCACCACGCCGGCCGCCGGCATCGGCATCCGGATCAGGTGGTGATCGAACCGCCGACCGTCGGGCAGCTCGATGTCGGCGGTCAACAGCCGGACCCACGCCGAGTCGTAACGCACGGTTTCCCCGTGATTCACCCATCGCATTTCATGCCCATGCTAGGGGGACCGGCGTGTTACGCGAGCTACGCCGACAACGGGGATGCCTTGAGATCGAAGAGCAGACGGACGGCCAATGAGGTACGGTCGCCGCAGGTCGGATTACTTACGAGCAAGGAGGGGTGCACGTGGTCATGCAACCGGATATCAGGATGGGGCTCGACGTATCGAAGCTCGACGAACTCACCAAGGAGGAACAGAACGCTCACCTCCTATCGGCGCTGCGAGACCGCGGACCTCTCTACCAGTTGTGGTGCAACGAGATCACGAGCGACTACGCCAATCCGGAGTGGGTGAAGCTCCACGCCAAGGCCGTCCGCCACTGTGATGCAGGCGGACATGCCGAATATTCCCAGCCAGATCTCCTCATCTGGAGCGTCCACAACCTGCCGAGTTACATGTTGATCGGCTGGGAAACCGGCGTACGCAACGAGTTCTTCGCGCTCTGGCGACACGGACTGCCCCTGAACCAGACGATGGAGATCGTCATGTTCGCCCAGTCCTACGCCGGGATGCGCGGCCTCGGCCACGTCTACCGCGCCGTCGGCGACTTCCTCGCGGTGTACGGACCGCCCCGGATCCCGCCGGTATGGCCCGAGGGCTGGGCGCCCGACCCCGAAGCCTTCAGGTCCGGGCTCGACCTCTCGACGCCGGAGATGACCGCCGAGGACCGGAGGAACCTCGAGGGCTGGTACGAGCGGAACCTCGGGTATGTCCCGAAGTCGATCCAGTTCGGGATCAAGCATCATCCGGAGTTCGTGAAGGCGAACCGGGCGAAGCAGGAGGCGGCGATCACGACGCTGCCCAAGCAGGTCGTGCCGTACATCATGCTGAAGCTGAACGCACAGAAGCAGAACGTGGAGGGTCTGCGGGAGGCCACGCTGCTCGCAAAGAGCTGGGGGATCGAGAAGAAGTACATCCGGCAGTTGCTCGCCGGCGTGGTCTTCTACTTTGCCGGGTTCGAGGCCTACCACGCCCCGGCGGAGGCGATCGACGACATCCTGGACTCGATGGAATAGCCCCTGGTCGGCTCTCGGCGCCCGTGCCGTTCAACCGGGGTGCTGAGAGCCGACCACGCTCAATCGACGATCGCCCTCGCCCTCTCGAACCACCGGATTGCGCAACACGCCGATGCCGGGGATCTCGACCTCGACCACGTCGCCGTGTTTCATATTCTCCGTCGCACCATCGGTGCCCATCCAGATCACGTCGCCCGGGTAGAGCGTCAGATATCGGCTCATCCGACTGATGAAATGTGCGAGACCGAAAATCGCGTCTTTGACCGCGTAGGTGAACATCTCCTGTCCGTTGAGGCGGATGGTGACGGAGAGCTCCTCCGGATCGAGCCCGGTCACGATCCAGGGACCCATGGGTTTGAACGTATCCGTGTTCTTGCCCCGCCAGAAGGTGCGGTCATGTTGCTGCCAGTTGCGCTCGCTCACATCGTTGCCGATCGTGTAGCCGAACACGGCTTCAAGAGCTTCGGCCTCGGAGACCTGCTTGCATCTCCGGCCCATGACGGCGACCAGCTCTCCTTCGTACTGCACGGATTCGCTGGCGTCGGAAGGGATCACGATCGCCTCGCCGTCGGCGATCAACGCATTGTTGGCCCGATAGCCGATGTCCGCCGCCGGCGGAAAGACGGGCTCGGCCCCATTCTTGGCGGCCATCTCCGTCACGTGCAGGCGGTAGTTCACCCCGGCTGCGTAGAACGTCGGAGGAATCACGGGGACCAGGAGCTTCACCCCACTCAAGGGACGAGAAGAGCCCGACTCGACTTCATGCGGGCCGAAGGGGCTCCCCGCCACGGCGCTGACCGACCCATCGTCACCGACGACGCCGTAACTCGGCCCGGTCTCGGCCTCGAACCTGCACCACTTCATGATCCCTCCACCCCTCTCCCGGCAGCACCGACGCATAAGGTCTGCATCATCGAACCACAGCGTCCGCTCACCGAGGACGGGTTCCCCACCGTCTGCGCCAGGTGTGGGGAGCCCCTGGTCGACGACACGGCGGTCCTCTACTGGCATGAGGATCAGCTGGTCTTCGCCTACTACCACCCGGGGTGCCCGCCCGTCGCCGAGCTCGACTAGCCGAGAGGCGTAGGAGAGCCGACCGGGGACGGCGCTACCTGAGCCGGGCCTTCGCCCGGCGGGCCCCTTCGGCCATCGCGGCCAGCTTGGCCCACGCCACACTCGGGGCAACCCGGCTGGAGTCGGCGAAGGTCCCGAAGCCGCAGTCCGTGCCGGCCATCACCCGCTCCGCTCCGACGACGCTGGCGTAGTTGCCGAGCCGCTGCGCGACGAGGTCCGGGTGTTCGACGAAGTTCGTGACCGAGTCGATCACGCCGGGGACGAGGTAGCGGTCGTCCGGCAACGCAACGCTCTCGAACACCTCCCACTCATGGCCGTGACGCGGGTTGGCGCCCTCCAGCGAGATTCCCGAAGGCGCCGTCCGCAACACGAGGTCGATGATGTCAGGCAGCTCGACGTCATTCACGTGTGGAGCCTCACCGTTTCCCCAGCAAAGGTGGACCCGCATCCGATCCGCCGGCAGCCCTGCGAGCGCCTCGTTGAGCGCTTCCACGTTCTCTTCCGCCACCTCGCGGAACTCCTCCAGGCTCCCGTAGGCATACCGGGTCATCGCCAGGTCGGGGCAGTCGAGCTGGAGGATCAACCCGGCGTCGACGATCGCCTTGTACTCCGGTCGCATCGCCTCCACCAGCGCCGCCAGGTACTCCTGTCGGTTCAGGTAGTGGAAGTTCGGCAGGAAGAAGCTGATCACGCCCGGGGAGGCGGCGCTCATGAACACCTCGTCCGCCCCGGTCGCCTCGGCCGCCGCCTTCAGGTTGGCGATGTCGACCTGCACCGCCTCGCTGTCCTTCAGGCTCACCTCGCCGATGCAGGCGTTGCTCCTCACATAGCTGAAGCTGCGCGCCGCCGTGAAGGGGGCGAAGTCCGGGAACAGCTCGGCGTCTCCCGGGCGCGCCCGGCGAGGCCCGGCCGGCGACGGGCCGAAGCCGGTGAGCCGCTGGGTCACATACGTCGAATACCCGATCTTGCCCATCTCGCCGTCGTTGACCACGTTGATGCCGGAGTCGAGCTGCCGGCGCACCGTATCCTCGACAGCCTGACGCACCGCCCCGTCAAAGTCCTGGCTGGTCGTCCCCTCCTCGCGGTCGAAGAGCAGGCCGGCCAGGTCGGCGGGACGCGGAAGGCTGCCGGTGTGTGTCGTCAGGAAGGGTTCCATGTTCGCGGACCATAGCCCCCGCAATCGGCCGGTGCTCCGATGTCTGCCGGACCGTCTCGGTTAGGGTTCCGATCGGGGCCAAGCGGCAAGGTTGTCGGAAACAGACGAAAGGGAGCCGGACCATGTGGGCATACAGCCTGACCGAGCCTGCGAAGTTTTCACGGGTCGAGGTGAACCCGCCTGGCGAGGGAGACCTGAAGGAGGGACAGGTCCTGATCCGGACCCTGGCCGGGGCGGTCTGCGGCAGCGACCTCGGCTACTTCGCCGGACATCCCGATACGAGGCCCCAGGACCGCGGACCCTATGCGGCGAACTTTCCCGGCTACCCGATGCACGAGGTGGTCGGCGAGGTGCTGGCGTCGAGGAGCCCGCTCTATGCCCGGGGAGCCCACGTCGTCGGCTGGGCGGAGTACGACAACGCCGTATCGGAGATCATCGTCACCGATGGCGACCAGGTCGTCCAGGTCGATGAAGACCTCGAGCCGGTGCTGGCGATACCCATCCAGACCCTCGCCTGCGTGATCTACGCCGTCGACCAGATCGGCGACGTCGAGGGCCACTCCGTCGCGGTCCTCGGCCAGGGATCGATCGGGATGCTCTTCAGCCACGTCCTCAAGTCGCGCGGGGCTTCGCATGTCACCGGTGTGGACCTCGTCGATCGGAGCGACTTCGCGGCGGATTTCGGCGTCGACGAGGCGATCCATGGCTCCGTGGAACGCTGGGTGAGCCAGCTGAGCGAAGCGGATCGCCCGAGCGTCGTGGTCGAGGCGATCGGCCATCAGGCGTTCACCATCTCGGATGCCATCGACGCCGTGGCGCCGGGAGGACGTCTCTACTACTTCGGGATCCCCGAGACCAGGCCGGTCGCGTTCGACCTCTATAAGTTCCTGCGCAAGCAACTCACGCTCAAGGCCGGCTCGACGCTCTCACGCCACCATGCCCTGGAGGTCGCTCTCGAGCACGTGAAGGCCAACGAGTTCCTCCCGGAGCGTTACGTCACGCACGTCTTCGACGTCGAAGACGTCCAACAGGCGTACGAGACGGCGATCGTGCCGGCGCGGGGTCGCCTGAAGGTCGCCGTCCGGATGGCCTGAGAAGTTCGGAGGGCCTGACCGAGCGCCTAGGTGAGCCGGGCCTTTGCACGGCGGGCGCCTTCGGCCATCGCTCCCAGCTTTGCCCAGGCCACACTCGGGGCGACCCGGCTCGACCCTGCGAAGGTCCCGAACCCGCAGTCCGTGCCGGCCATGACCCGCTCGGCGCCGACGACGCTGGCGTAGTTGCCGAGCCGCTGCGCCACCAGGTCCGGGTGCTCGACGAAGTTCGTGACCGAGTCGATCACCCCGGGGACGAGGTAGCGGTCGTCGGGGAGCTCGACATCGGAGAACACCTGCCACTCGTGACCGTGACGCGGGTTGGCACCCTCGAGCGAGATGCCGAGCGGGGCCGTCCGCAACACCACGTCGATCACGTCGGCCAATTCGACGTCGCGGGTGTGGGGGGCCTCGCCGTTCCCCCAGCAGAGGTGGACCCGCATCCGATCTGCGGGCAGCCCGGCGAGCGCCTCGTTGAGGGCCTCGACGTTCTCCTCCGCGACCTGGCGGAACTCCTCGAGGCTCCCGTACGCGCCCCGGGTCATGGCCAGATCGGGACAATCGAGTTGCAGGATCAGCCCGGCGTCGACAATCGCCTTGTACTCCGGCCGCATCGCGTCCACCAGCGCCGCGAGATAGTCCGTGCGGGTGGGGTAATGGACGTTGGGCAAAAAGTAACTGATGACGCCCGGGGATGCGGCGCTCATGAACACCTCGCGCGCCCCCGCCCCTTCTGCCGCCGCCTTCAGGTTGGCAATGTCGACCTGCACGGCGTCGGGGTCCTTCAGCGTGACGTCGCCGATGCAGGCGTTGCTCGTCGCCGCGGCCTGCGCCGGCGAGCCGGAGCTGAAGGCCTGGAAGTCCGGGTACTCCGCGTAGACCCCGGCGCGGTAGCGCTGGATCTCGGTGGGCGCTGCGCCGAAGCCCGTGAGCCGCTGGGTCACGTACGTCGAGTAGCCGATCTTGCTCATCTCGCCGTCGTTGACCACGTCGATGCCGGCATCGACCTGGCGGCGCACCGTGTCCTCCACCGCCTGGCGCACCGCCTGATCGAAGGCCCCGCCGGTCTTGCCGTCCTCCCGCTCGATGAGGAGACCGGCCAGGTCGGATGGACGCGGAAGGCTGCCCGTGTGAGTCGTCAGGAAGGGTTCCATGGAGCGGACCATAGCGTCGCAACAACGGCAACGGGCCTATTCCTAATCCTCGCCGTGTTCTCCCGGTGACCTCCCACGACCCGTGCGAGGGCGCTCCCATAGCGACGAGCAAACCCAGGATGGCAGCGGACGGTGCTACAGCTTCCGGATCACGGTTGCCGGCACACCGGCAACGACGGTCGCAGGAGGGACGTCGTGTGTCACCACGGCACCGGCGCCGACGACGCTGCCCTCCCCGATGCGAACACCGGGCATCACGGTCGCCGCGGCTCCGATCCATACATTCGCAGCGATCGTGATCGGCTCCCCCGTGATGTACTCGCGCCGCTTCCCGGGTTCGACGGGATGACCGGCCGTCACAAGGTTGACCTTGTGGGCGATCATCACCTCGTCCGCGATGCTGATCGCGGCGTGGCCGGTGAAGGCGCACCCCGAACCGATGAAGACCGATCGACCGACGGTGATGTTCAAGCCATAGTCGGTATAGAAGGGAGGGATCAACGTGAAGGCGTCGCCGACGGGCTTGCCGATCAGCTCCTCGAACGCCTTTCGGATCGACTCCCCCTCTTCAAGGCAGAAGCCGCTGAGCCGGGCGGAGAGCCGGGTTGCCTCCTTGACCCGGTCGAACAGCGCGCGAGATTCCGGTGTCCGGGTCTTGATCCATACGCTCTCGGCCATCAGCTCCTCCCCCGGGCGCGGCCTTCAGTGAGTGGCCGAGCCTACGGGGGCCTGCCTTCGCGTCGGTGGATCGATGCACGGAGGGGTAGTCTCCGCCGCGGTCGCCTGGAAGCGGCCGGAGGAGGAGGAGGGACCCGTGAAGCTCGTCGTCTTCGAGAGGGGAGAAGGACCGGAGCCTGGCGCGCTGCGTGAGGACCGGGTCGTGCCCATCGCTCGTCTTCTCGCCGCGGGCCACGACATACAGGCGACGATGCGCAACCTCATCGACGACTTCGAGGACCTGCGCCCCCGCCTCGAGGAGGAGGTCGAGCACGCCGACGGGCTGCACCGGGCCGAGGTGCGTCTGCGGCCGCCGCTGCCGCGGCCGGGGAAGATCCTCTGCTGCATCGGGAACTACTGGGAGCACGCGCAACGCGAACCGCGGCCGCTCAACATGTTCTTGAAGAACCCCGACGCCGTCGTCGGGGACGGCGACACCATCGAACTGCCGAACTTCACCGAGCCGTGGATGTTCATGCACGAGGCGGAGCTGGCGATCGTGCTGCGGGGCCCGGCCAAGGAGATCACCCAGGAGAATTGGCGCCAGGCCGTTTTCGGCTACACGAGCCTGATCGATGTCTCGGCGCGTGGCGAGGGCCGCTCGACATGGAAGCAGGGCAGCTGGCTCGGCAAGTCGTTCGACACCTTCTGCCCGATCGGCCCGTGCATCACCACCGCCGACGAGATCCCCGACCCCAACGACCTGCATGTCCGGTTCTTCGACGACGGACAGCTTCGCCACAACTACCACACCGATGACATGGAGCACCGCGTCCCGGAGCTGATCGAGTTCGCCAGCCGGATCATGACGCTGAACAGTGGCGATCTCATCTCCTGCGGGACGAACCACGAGGGCCTCGGCCCGCTGCAGGACGGTGAGCACGTCGAGATCGAGGTCCAGGGAATCGGGAGGATGGCACTCGACGTCCACGACCCCCTCAAGCGCACGTGGGAGGTCGGGATCTACATGGGGGCGGACTCGACCAACCACGAGGCGGTCCGCCGTCACCGCCCCGACGCCGCCCACCTCCTGCAGCAGCCCTGACGGCGCTCAAGGGAGGAGGGACCCGTGCCCGAGGGGACTCCAGCGGAGTCGCAGCTCGACCGTTCGCTGGCCCACTTCGCGAGAGCCCTCGCGTTCTACCGGGACACGCTCGGTTTCGACGTCGTCTTTACCTACGGGGAGCCACCGTTTTGCGGTGAGCCCTCCACGCTGCCTTCGAGAACGCTGTTTTGCGAGGCCGTCGGAATGACTCTGGTGAGTCGCAGCCCGGCTGCGGCGAAGAGCCGGCGGAATTCGTCCTCGGTGCGGATCCGGGCGCCGGGCTGAGTGAGCAGCATCAAGATGTCGAAGGGTTTCGCCGGGGTCGGATCATTCCCGGTCGCCATCACGATGTCGACCACGACGACCTTTCCGTCCACCGCCATCTCGGCGGCGCAATGACCGAGCACCGTCACTGCCTCGTCGTCGCTCCAGCCCATCAGCACCCGCTTGAGCAGATACGCGTCGGCGCCCGACGGCACCGAGGCGAGCATGTCCCCGCCTATCACCTGGCACCGGTCCGCTACCCCTGCCCGGTCGAGCTCCGACACGTCGGTGACGACCTCCGGCAGGTCGAGCAGGACGCCCTGGAGTGTTGGGTTGGCGGCGAGGATGG
This sequence comes from Acidimicrobiaceae bacterium, assembly GCA_009785715.1. Taxonomy (GTDB): domain Bacteria; phylum Actinomycetota; class Acidimicrobiia; order Acidimicrobiales; family Palsa-688; genus WQVT01. The sequence goes on from WQVT01000039.1 coordinate 9,793, forward strand.
CCGCCAGCGTCGAGCCCTGGCCACCACCCACATCCGCCACCAGGCGGAAGGGTGAAAAGTCGTAGGCCTCGACGAGTGCAGCGTTGTGCTGTCCGGACTGGCTGGTCATCCAGCCGTCGAACACCTCGCCGAGCTCCCGATGGGCGGTGAGGTACTCCCACATCGGCTCGCCATGCACGACCTGGAAGCCGGCCTGTCCGGTCATCACGCTGTCGCGCAGCCCCGCCCACACCGCCCACACGTCAGGTGCCCCCGCGAACAGGGCCCAGTCACGGACCGAATCCGGCCTGCCGCTTTGGAGCGTGGCACCAAGCGGCGTGATCGCAAAGCGGCCGTCCGTCTCCTCGCGGATGACACCGGGCCCGGTGAGCATCCTCAGCAGACGCTGCAACGACGGGCCATGCGCTCCGGTCGCCTCTGCCAGGTCATCCACCGTTCGCGGTCCGTCGGCGAGAAGGTCGGCGATCCCGAGGACCGCTGCCACGTGGACCCCCTGCACCGTCAGGAAGGCGTGGAGCATCTGCAGCATCTGCGCCGAGGCTTGTGTGGGAGAACCGGATTCGGTCGTCGAGGACATCGGCATGCTCCGCGATCATGGTGTGTCGCCTGTCGCAGGGATGGTACTCAGCGCGGACCGAGATCTCGTTTGCCGACCCTCAGGAGAGATGGGACGATGCCCTCGTGGACCTGACGGTCGTCGATGCGTTTACCGATAGGCCATTCTC
>WQVT01000040.1 GCA_009785715.1 Acidimicrobiaceae bacterium
ACGGGCGCCTTCCGCAAGCCCCGCGAGCTGAACTGGATCATCGGGCTGACGCTGCTGATGATCTGCATGCTCGAGGGCTTCAGCGGCTACTCCCTTCCCGACGACCTCCTCTCGGGCACCGGGCTCCGGGTGGTCTTCTCGATCGTCCAGTCGATCCCCGTCATCGGCGTCTGGCTGGCGTTCCGTCTCTGGGGCGGTCAGTTCCCGGGCACCTCGCTCATCCCGCGCCTGTTCGTCGTCCACGAGTTCCTGTTCCCGCTGGCGATCCTCGGCCTGCTGACCGCCCACCTGATGATCATCTGGCGCCAGGGCCACACCGACTTCCCCGGCCCCGGCAAGACGGAGACGAACATCCGCGGCAGCCGGGTCTGGCCCCAGTACGCCCTGAAGTCGACGGCCCTGCTCTGCATCGTGTTCGCGGTGCTCGCCGCTTTGGGCGGGTTCGTCCAGGTCAACCCGATCTGGGTTTACGGCCCCTACACGCCCTTCAACGTCTCTGCGGGGGCACAACCCGACTGGTACGTGGGCTGGCTCGACGGGTCCGTCCGGCTCTGGCCGCACTGGGAGTTCCGCTCCTTTGGCGTCGAGATCGCCAACCCGTTCTTCCCAGGCATCCTGATCCCCGGGATCGTCTTCACGCTCATGTACGCCTGGCCCTGGATCGACAAGAAGCTGACCCGGGACAACGGTTTCCACAACCTGCTCCAGCGACCCCGCGACGTGCCGATCCGAACCGCCGTCGGCGCCGGGGCGCTCACCTTCTTCACTGTCCTGACGTTTGCCAGCGGGACCGACCTCCTCGGGAACGACACCCACATCGCCTTCGAGCGGCTGATCGAGATCCTCCAGATCGCCGTGTTCGTCGGGCCGATCGTCGTCGGGCTCGTCGCCTACCGCGTCTGCAAGTCGCTGCAGCTGCGTGACAGCCACCCGATCATGCGGCCCGTCGGCGGCATCATCGTCCGCCACCCGGACGGCTCTTATCACACGCTCGGCGACGAGCACCACGGCGCGGCCGAGACCAACGGGCACGGCGAGAACGGGCACGTCGGGGAGGACGGGCACGTCGACGGGGCCGAGGGCGATGGCCACGCAGCCGACGAGCCTGAGGCGGCGCCGGCGGGGGCTTCGTCGGGTGCCGGCGCGGGGGCGGCCGGCGAGGGTGCGGCGAAGGTCGGGCAGGGGGGCGACGGCGTGGTGGAGGGCTCACCCGTCTCCTAGGCTTCTTGCCGCGGGGTGCCGGCGGCTCAGGGCGCGAAGCGCGCTTGCTGGGGGACACGGATCGCGCCCTGAGTCCGGGAGGCGAGCGGGCGGGGGTGCGGCCGGCGAGGGGTGTTCTTTCAGGGCGCGAAGCGCGCTCGCTGGGGGACACGGATCGCGCCCTGAGTCCGGGAGGCGAGCGGGCGAGCGGGCGGGGGTGCGGCCGGCGAGGCGCGGCTCCTTTAGGGCGCGAATCGCGCGTCCGGGGGCGCGCGAATCGCACCCAGAGCTTTGGTGTCACACCAATCCCTCACCATGTCTTTCATGGATATATGGTCGAGGGTCGATGGAATAGCGCGCCAACAGTGGGGTCTGATCGCCAAGCGTCAGGCAGTCGAGTTCGTGGGGGAGTGCACGCTGCGGCGCTTCCGCCGGGAAGGACTCCTGGTGGTCGTCTATCCGGGCGTGTACCGCCTGGTCGGCGCGCCGCCGTCATGGCGCCAGCGCACGATGGCGGCCTGCCTGGCCTATGGCAGCCTGGTGGCAGCCTCGCACCGATCGGCGGCGGTCCTCTGGGGTCTCGAGGGGATCCTGGCCAAAGAATGCGAGGTCACCGTCCCCCACGGCCGGAGCGGCAGATTCGGGGGGATCCTCACCCATCGGGCGGCGCTGCCGGCGGGCGATGTGACGCTGCGCGACCGGATCCCGGTGACGACCGTGGCCAGGACCCTCCTCGATCTTCGGGGCGTCGTGCCGGAGACCGCCCTCGAACGGGCGCTGGACGAGGCCCACCGCCGGCACCTGATCACCCCCGACGAGCTGGCTTGCCGGCAGGCTGACCGATCCGGCCCGGGCTACCGGGGCAGCGGCGGGTTCCGGGAGATGCTGGACCTGCGCCTGGCCGGTGCCGGGGTGGGGGACAGCGAATGGGAGGACCGGGTGTTCGGGTGGATCGTCGGCGCCGGCCTGGAGGCTCCGCAGCGGCAGGTTCGGGTTACGATCGGCGGGCGGGTGTACCTGATCGACCTGGGATACCCCTACCCGAGGGTCGGGCTGGAGTTCGAGGGCTTCGACTACCACGGCCGGCGGTGGCGCTTCGACGCCGACGCGGTGCGCTACTCCGACCTGGCGCTCGCCGGGTGGCTGGTCCGGCGGGTCACCGCAACGCAGTCACGCGATGAGGTGGTCGCGTGGGTTCGGGAGGCCCTGCGCCAGCGCCCGTCGAAGACGGGCGACTAAGAGGAGACGGACGCCGCACCGAAGGTGCGGCGACGACTTTCTCTAGGAGCGCTCGGAGTGCTCTGCGTGGCTCTCGTGCACCCCGTCGGTCCCGTCCGGGTGCTCCTCGGCCGCCCGCTTCGCCGCCTCGGCGTGGAGCTCGTCGACCTGGTCCAGGCCGCTCTCGGCCTCGACCGTGAAGCCGATCACGGCACCGATGATCAACGGGAGCCCGATGATCCAATACCAGTTGCCGTAGATGAGGGCGACGGCGCAGAAGATCGCCCCCAGGCCGATGCCGGCCGGCCAGATGCTCGCCGCCGGGAAGAAGGCGACCTCCCCGGCGCCGTCTTCCTGGGTCGCGTCGGGGTTGTCCTCGGGTCGGGGGATCCGCTTGCGCCGGAACCAGCACAGCAGCAGGAACCCGCCGAGCATCCCGTAGGCGGCGAAGCTGAACCCCAGCATCACTGTGCCCGAGTTCTCGTAGCTGGTGAACCAGTACAGGAGCCCGGTGGCCGCGAGGAACGCCGCTGCGCCCCCGGTGACCTTCCACTCGTACTTCACCGCGACGCCCCCTTCCTCAGTGCTGCCGGTGTGGCTGCGCCGCAGCGCGGCGCCCGCTGCGCTCGCATGTCAGTGCCCGGCCTGGGTGAGCATGTCGGGGTGGTTGGCGTCCCACAGCGGCCGCTCCGAGCGGATCGGGGGCAGGGCCTCGAAGTTGTGCTCGGGTGGCGGCGAGGAGGTCGCCCACTCGAGGGTCTGGCCGTCCCACGGGTTGTCGCCGGCGATCTTGCCGTGGCGCAGGGAACGGAAGATGTTCCACAGCGTCGGGATCACGCCGATGCCGGTGATGTACGCCCCGATGGAGGACAGCAGGTTCAGGAAGTTGTAGCCCAGGTTGTCGGGGTAGGTGGCGATTCGGCGGGACATGCCACGCAGGCCGAGGTCGTGCTGGGGGAAGAAGGTCAGGTTGAACCCGACGAACAGCAGGACGAAGCTCAGCTTGCCCAGCCGCTCGTCGAGCATCCGGCCCGTGTACTTCGGGAACCAGTAGTAGATCGACGCGAACACCACGAATACGGAGCCGCCGAACATCACGTAGTGGAAGTGGGCAACCACGAAGTAGGTGTTGTGGAGCTGGAAGTCGAGCGGCGGCTGGGCCAGGATCACGCCGGTCAGGCCACCGAGGAGGAACATCATCAAGAACCCGATGCAGAACAGCATCGGGGTCGACAGGGTGATCGTCCCTCGCCACATGGTGCCGATCCAGTTGAAGAACTTGATGCCCGTCGGCACGGCGATCAACAGCGACATGCCGGCGAAGAAGGGCAGCAGGACCGCACCGGTGGTGTACATGTGGTGCGCCCACACGCCCATCGACAGGCCGCCGATCGACAGGGTGGCGGCGACCATGCCCTTGTAGCCGAACACCGGCTTCTTGGACATCGTCGCGATGACCTCGGTCACCACCCCGAAATACGGAAGGGCGAGGATGTACACCTCGGGGTGACCGAAGAACCAGAACAGGTTCTGCCACAGGATGGGCTGCCCGCCACCGTTCGGGTCGTAGAAGTGGGTGTTCAGGTGGCGATCCAGCCACAGCATCGCCATCGCCGAGGTGAGCACCGGGAAGGCGAGGAGCACCAGGAACATCGTGACCATCTGGTTCCAGCAGAAGATCGGCATCCGGAACATGACCATGCCGGGGGCGCGGAGGCAGAAGATCGTGCTGATGGTGTTGACGGCGGTGAAGATGCCCGAGAAGCCGGTGAGGGCGATGCCGATGATCCACATGTCGGCGCCGGGACCCGGCGAGTGGATGGACTCGGTCAGCGGGGCGTAGCCGAACCAGCCGAAGTCGGCGGCGCCGTTGTTGGTCATGAAGCTGAACAGCAGGATCAGGAAGCCGCCGAGGTACAGCCAGTACGAAAGGTTGTTGAACCGGGGGAAGGCCATGTCCGGCGCGCCGATCTGGAGCGGGACGATGTAGTTCGCGAGGCCGAACGCGAACGGGCCGAGGAAGACGAACAGCATGATCGTGCCGTGCATCGTGAACAGCTGGTTGAACGTGTCGAGGGTGACGAAGTGGTTGTTCGGCACGGCCAGCTGCGTCCGGATGCCTTCGGCCATCAGACCGGCGGTGAGGAAGCCGATGAAGGCCGTCACCATGTAGTTGAGGCCGATCTGCTTGTGATCGGTGCTGGTGATGAACCGCACCCATCCGTGCGGCCTGGGGCCGGGGATGATCTCGGTGAGCGGCTCGACTCGACCCGGCCCGAACTCGGGCTCGGCTCCTGCCGGGCGCTCGTGGAGGATCGTCACTAGCTGTTTCCTCCCGTGTCGCTGCTGTAGGACGTGACCGACCGACCGGAGTTGGTGACGGAGCCCGGCTTCTGCTTGGCGTACCAGGCGTTGTAGTCAGCCACGCTGAGGACGTTTACACGGAATTTCATGAAGGCGTGGTACGTACCGCAGATGTTCGTGCACTCACCGATCCAGCTCCCGGTATGGGTGATGTTGAAGTCGACCGTGTTCTTGATCCCCGGGATGATGTCGCGCTGGAACAGGAACTCGGGGACATAGAAGGAGTGGACGACGTCGTCTGAGTGCAGGTCGAGCTGCACGGTCTCGTTCTCGGGGAGATAGAGGATCGGCAGCGTGCTGGTGTCGTTGATGTTCGGCTCTTCCGCCACGTCACCTACCTGTGAGTGGCCGTTCGGGTAGATGAACCGCCAGCCCCACTGGAATGCCTGCACGTGGACGATGACCGCGGGGTTCTTGGCCACGGCGTCTTCCCGGTCCTCCGCGCCGTAGAGGAAGCCGAAGATGATGCCCACGATCACGATCGGGATCAGGGTGTAGGCCGCCTCGATCGGGATGTGGTACTGGAACTGAGCCGGCTGGCGGGTGCTGCCGCGCCGCACCCGGTAACGGACGACGCACCACACGATCAGGCCGATCACGAGGAGGCCGATCGGGATGGCGAAGTAGTAGGTGATCCTCCACAGACGGATGACCTCATGCGCCTGCTTGGTGACGCCGGATGGCGACCCGAAGTTCGTCGCACCCAGCAGCTGCGTCGCGAGGAGGCTCACGATTGCCAACTCTAAGCAGGTTGTCCGAGAGGTACCAAAGTGACCGGACGGACCCCCGAAAACCCGCCGGCGGACCTGATTGCCGGGACCCCCGGATCTCGCCTATGCTGGTTTGCCGGCCTGGGCGACAAGCGCGCCCTTGCGGCGCTCAGCCGGCGATGCTGTGGTGCCGGACGGCCCAGCAAACGCCGACGCCTCAGAGACCGTAGAGACCGAAGGAACCCGACGTGCGCACGTTCACCCCGAAACCAGACGACATTCAGCGAGCCTGGTACCTGCTCGACGGTGAGGGCGCGGTCGTGGGACGGCTCGCCACCGAGGTCGCGTCGGTGCTGCGGGGCAAGCACAAACCCATCTTCGCGCCCCACGTCGACACCGGCGACCACGTGATCGTGATCAACGCCGCGGGCATGCGCTTCAGCTCCGACAAGGCGGACAAGAAGCTCGCCTACCGGCACTCGGGCTACCCCGGTGGACTCTCCTCCAGGAGCTACAAGGACCTCATGGAGAAGGATCCCGAGGAGCTGTTCCGCAAGGTCGTTCGGGGGATGTTGCCGAAGGGCCCCCTCGGGCGCTCGATGATCCGCAAGCTCAAGGTCTACGCCGGCCCGAACCACCCCCACGCCGCACAGAACCCTCAGCCGCTCGCCGTCGACCCCCGCGTCCACCGGCCGCCGGCCTGATCTCCTCGCCCGAGACCCCCACCGACCGCCGCCCGTAACGCCCCACCCAGATCGCAAGGAAGCCACCCCGGATGCCCAAGCCGCTCACCCAGACCACCGGTCGCCGCAAGGCGGCCATCGCGCGAGTCCGACTCCGTCCCGGAACGGAGGGTGGCAAGATCACCGTCAACCGGCGGGCGATCGAGGACTACTTCCCCTCGGCGACGCACCGCATGATCATCACCGAGCCCCTCCGGCTGACCGAGAAGGCGGAGGAGTTCGACGTCGACGCGACGATGAGCGGCGGCGGCGTGTCGGGCCAGGCTGAGGCGCTCCGTCTCGGCATCGCCCGGGCCCTGATCGAGCTCGACCCCGAGCTTCGGTCCACGCTGAAGAAAGCAGGGTTCCTCACCCGCGACGCCCGCGAGAAGGAGTCCAAGAAGTACGGCCTGAAGAAGGCCCGCAAGGCTCCGCAGTACTCGAAGCGCTAGCCCGCGCGTCCGGCTGGCCCGCCTCCCGTGACCCCGCGTTTCGGGACCGACGGCCTTCGCGGCGTCGCCGGCAGCGAGCTCACCCCTGAACTGACCCTGGCGCTCGGGCGGGTGGCCGCCCGCGAGCTCGGGATCCCCGGGAGGCCGTTCCTCGTTGGCCGCGATACGCGCCGTTCCGGGCCCCTGCTCCTCGCCGCGCTGGGCGCCGGGCTCGCAGCCGAGGGGGTCGAGGTGGTGGACCTCGGGGTGCTCCCGACGCCCGGCGTCGCCGCGCTGGCCGCGATGCGCGGGGCCCCGGCGGCGGTGATCTCCGCCTCGCACAACCCCTTCCCAGACAACGGCATCAAGCTCTTCGCCGCGGGTGGCATCAAGCTCGGCGACGACGCCGAGGGAAGGATCGAGGCCGGGCTCGCCAGCGCGGTCGCCGCCACGGACCCGCCGGCGACCCCCGCCCCGGCCGCCGGCGCAGCACCGACCACTCCGGGCAAGGTGGGCTCCGCCATCGGCTGGGTGGGCACCGACGCCGACGGCCGCCGGCGGTACACCGAGCAGCTCCTCGCGTCGCTCGGGGGGCGCCGGCTCGACGGCCTGCGGGTGGCGCTGGACCTCGGCAACGGAGCGGCGACCGCCACGGCGGCCGACGTGATCCGGGCTTCGGGAGCGGACCTCGTGGCCGTGCTCGGGAACGCCCCGGACGGGACGAACATCAACGCCGGGTGCGGATCGACCGATCCCTCGGGGCTGGCGGCGGCCGTGGTGGCCGAGCACGCCGACGCTGGGCTGGCCTTCGACGGCGACGCCGACCGGGTGATCGCCGTGGACGCCGCCGGCCAGATCGTCGACGGCGACCGTGTGATCGCGCTGTGCGCGCTCGACCTGCTCGGCCGGGGGCGCCTCGCAGGGGAGACGGTGGTGGTCACGGTGATGACGAATCTCGGGTTCCACCTCGCGATGGCCGAGCGGGGGATCGCCGTCCACCAGACGCCGGTGGGCGACCGCTACGTGCTCGAGGCGCTGGACCGGGGAGGCTGGTCGCTCGGGGGAGAGCAGTCGGGACACGTCATCTTCCGTGACCTGGCCACGACCGGCGACGGGCTCCTCTCGGGGCTCCAGGTGCTCGACGTCATGGCCCGCTCGGGCCGCACGCTGGCCGACCTGGCCGGCTCGGCGATGGAGCGCCTGCCCCAGGTGCTGCGCAACGTGAAGGTCACCGACCGCTCGGCGCTCGACGATGCCGCCGGCGTGTGGGACGAGGTCCGGGCCGTGGAGGCGCAACTCGGCTCCGACGGGCGGGTGCTCCTCCGGCCGAGCGGCACCGAGCCGGTGATCCGGGTGATGGTCGAGGCCCGAACCGAGGAATCGGCATCCGTCGCAGCGGACCGACTGGTGGCCGCGGTGATCGACGGGCTCGGGGACGGGGTCGCGACCTGAGGCTCGCTAGGGTGCGGGCCGTGGGAGGGGTGTGCAGGGTTGCCGTGATTGCGGACACCCACCTCCGCGATGCGCCGCCTTGGCGCGACCTCCCCGCCGAGGCCTGGCGGCGCATCCGTCGCTCCGACGTGGTCCTCCACGCCGGCGACGTGCTCGACGAGGGGATCCTGCGCCGGTTTGAGGATGCCGTACCGACTCACGCTGTGCTGGGGAACAACGACGTCGACCTGGTGGGGCGCCTCCCCCTCACCCTCGAACTGGAGCTGGCCGGGGTGCGGGTGGCGATGATCCACGACAGCAAGAACCGCGCCGACCGGGCCCGACGCATGAGCCGGAGGTTCCCCGACGCGGACCTGGTCGTGTTCGGTCACAGCCATATCCCCTGGAACGACGTTGGGGAAAGGGGCCAGGTGCTGTTCAACCCCGGTTCGCCCACGACCCGCCGGGCGCAACCGACCCACACCATGGGGGAGCTGGAGCTCGCCGAGGGCCGGATCATCCGCCGGCGGCTCATCGACCTGGGCCGCTGACCCGCCCTGCCCGGCGGGCCTCGGAGGTCCGTCAGGGCGACCGGAGAGTTCCGGGCGCGAATCGGGCCCCCCAGCCGACACGGATCGCGCCCGGGCCGGCCGGCGCCCGGTCGGCGCGAGTCAGGCGGGGCAGGCGGGGCAGGCGAGGCAGGCGAGGGTCAGGCGCAGTCGGCGCAGGTCCCGAGCACGTCGACCACGTGGCTGGTCGGCGTGAACCCCTGAGCGGCCGCCAGCTCCCCGAGCTGACGGCTCACGGTGCGCTCGAAGCCGGCGGAAGGGGTGATGTCGAGCACCCGCCCGCAGCTGGTGCAGATCAGATGATGGTGGTGCTCGGTGAGGTGCTCGTCGAGCTCGAAGCGGGCGAACTCGTCGGTGGCGGAGATCCGGCGGACGACGCCCGCGGTCTGCAGGTCGACCAGATGCCGGTAGGCGGAGCTGCGCGGGAGGCTGGGCAGCGCCTCGGCGATCTCCCCGATGCTGAGGGGCCGGCCGGCGTCGAGCAGCAGGTCGACGAGGGCCCGGCGACCGCCGGTGTAGCGCTGCTCGACCCGCCGGAGACGCGCCTCGATGGTGGCGTGCAGCTCCTCGGTCCGGTCGATGGCAACCATGCCGAGTTCATGGTAGGGGAGCCCTACCGCTACAACAACGAACCACCGAGGTTGATACTCAGGATGAGACTGATTATCATTCTTGAAGCAGGACTGATTCCCGGTCCCACCGTCTCGAGCCCAGTCCAGGCCGACCATCCCAGGAGTGCCACCGCCCCATGAGCACGCACCGTTCCCCCCGACGGCCCCGACGGCCCCGACCCCTGACCGCCCTCCTGGCCTCCGCGCTGGCGACGGCCACGCTGGCCGGCGGTCTCGGTTCCGCCACGGCGAGCGCGGCGGGCGGGCCGCCGGCGGTGATCAGGGCCGTCGGTGCCGAGAACGAGTACGCCAACGTGATCGCCCAGATCGGCGGGCGCTACGTGCACACCTCGGCGATCATGAGCAACCCGAACACCGACCCCCACACCTTCGAGGCCAGCCCGTCGGTGGCGAAGACGGTGGCCGCGGCGCAACTCGTCGTGCAGAACGGCATCGGCTACGACGACTTCATGAACAAGATCGAGAAGGCGTCGCCGAGCAGCGGCCGGAAGGTGATCGACGTCCAGACCCTGCGGGGGCTGCCGGACAGCACGCCCAATCCGCACCTGTGGTACAGCCCCCAGACCATGCCGCTCGTGGCGGAGGCCCTCGCCAACGATCTCGCCTTGCTCCAGCCGGCCCACGCCGCCTACTTCCAGGCCAACGCCACCAGGTTCATCGACTCGCTGAAGCCGTGGTACCAGGCGCTGGCCCATTTCGCAGCCGCCCACCCGAACACCCCGGTCGCCGTCACCGAGCCGGTGGCCGACTACCTGTTGCAGGCGGCGGGCACGCAGGACCTGACCCCCTACTCCCTGCAGGCGGCGATCATGAACGGCACCGACCCGGCGCCCCAGGACATCTCCCAGCAGACCAGCTTCCTGTCGGGCCACAAGGTCAAGGTGTTCCTCTACAACGAGCAGGTGACCGACCCCCTGACCGAGACCTGGCTGAAGGCCGCCCACAGGGCGGGGATCCCCGTGGTCGGCGTCTACGAGACGATGCCGACCCCTGGGTACGATTACCAGACGTGGATGCAGGCCGAGCTCCGGGCACTGACTCGGGCGGTGGCCGGGAAGACCTCGACGGCGAAGCTGTAGTGGTGCTCGCCGTCGAGGGCGTCGGTGTCCGGCTCGGCGGCCGGCAAGTCCTTTCTGAGGTCTGCTTCGACATCGGCGCCGGTGAGCTGACGGGCCTGATCGGGTCGAACGGCGCCGGCAAGAC
>WQVT01000041.1 GCA_009785715.1 Acidimicrobiaceae bacterium
GAGGACCGATCCCTGGAGACCACCCGGACCATAGTCACGTAGCTCCGTGATCGATCGGGGCCCCGGCTCGCACGGGGTAGTGGGGACTTCGGAAACAAACTGATAGTCCGCGCCGACATAGAGCTGTTTCCCACTCGGCGAATAGGCGAGCGCGCAGACGCTGGCGACGAGGACCGTCCGACCACTCGTCAGATCGGGCAGCGTCGTGGGAGCCGAGCCGACGAGAGAGGGCGGCCCGTTCTGGTGCACGGACAGCTGGACGAACGACGGTCCTTCCAAGTCACCCACTCCCACCGACCCGCTCCCGCTGATGGCGATCGGCCCCGGATCGCTCAGCGAGACCGGGAGGGCGCCCAGCGCTGCACCGCTCGTGGAAAAGGCCATCACCTCGGCCGGGTTCGCGGTACCCGGAGTCACGGTGACCAGCACCTGCGCCGCGGTCGGGTCGATGGCGACGGCGTTGAAATCGGCTCCCGCTGGCGCCGGGATCGTCACCTCCGGGGCACCTGGGTTCTCGGCGTCGTAGGCGGCGAGCGCTCCGCCTCCACCGGTGATCACGAACGAGGTGTAGTCCTGCCCGGACAGACCGCCGGCTCGCGCCTGTTTCACCCAGAAGGGACCGAGCACGGCGACGAACACCACAGCCAATGAGGCGAGGACGGCCACCCACGCCGGGCGCCGCACCGACCTCCGCAGAGATCCAAGGGACATGAGGCTCCTCAGCCGGGCTCCGATGCAGGCCGCCCGCCACTAACTGCACCCGCCACGAACTGCATAGGACGGCGTGATGGTAAGAGGCCGCCGTCCAAAGCCACCCCGAATCCCGACGAATATGCACCTCGCTCGGCCTCATCGGGCAGCTCGCCCCGACGCCGGCGGAGCCGGTCAGGCGGGCCGGATCAGCTGGGCGGCCCGCTTGCCAGGGTGACGTTGACCGTGTGCGACTGGCCGCCGCTGTCGATATAAGCAACCTCGGCGGTCTGACCGGGGTGGTAGATCTCGATGATGTCGGTGAGATCGGTGGACGAGGAGACCGTCTTGCCGCCGAAGGACGTGATCGTGTCGCCGGCGACCAGGCCCGCACTCGCGGCCGCCCCATTGGCGATCACCTGGGAGATGGTGGCCCCGGATCCCGTCGCCGGCGAATTGCCCTGGCCGGCGCCCGAAACGTCCACTCCCAGGAATGCGGTCGCCCCGACATGGATGGACGGAGATCCCTGCCCGGCCAGGATGTCCCGGGCGATCTCCATAGCCCGGTTGATAGGAATCGAGAAGCCCTCGGGGTTCCGGCTACCGGTCTGGAACGAGAATCCGTCAGAGGCTGCCGTGTCGACGCCGATCACCTGCCCCGAGAGGTTCACGAGCGAGCCCCCGGAGTCGCCGGGCTGGATGGAGGCATTGCTCTGGATCAGATCGTTGAGTTGCTCTGAGGTGCCGTCACCCTCGTCGCTGGCGGTGATCGACTGGTCCAGAGAGCTGATCGAGCCGCCCGTGATGCTGGGCTGACCGCCCGTCCCCCCGGCGTTGCCGATCGCCACCACGGACTGGCCGGCGACCAGGTTCGAGGAATTCCCGACGCTTGCCGCTGCGAGGCCCGAGGCGCCGATCAGCTGGACGACGGCGATGTCCTGGGCGTGGTCATAACCGAGAACCTTCGCCTGGTACGTCTTGCCGTTGCCGACGTCGGTGACCTGGATGGAGGTCTCCCCGTTGATGACGTGGTTGTTGGTGAGGATCTCTCCGTTGGAGCTGAGGACGATCCCGGTACCGGCGGCCTGCTCCTGGGAGTAGCTCAACGTCGTGTTGATATCGACCAATGCCGGAGACACCCGTTTGCCGACCGCCTCGACCTCGGCGGGGGTTGCCGGGACGTTCCCCCCGGTCGTGGGCTGAGGGCTCGTCGCTTGAGGGCTGGACGCCGGAGGACTGGAGGATTGGGGACTCGACGGTCCCTGACCCTGCTGGCCGAAGGACGGCCCGCTCGACGACCCCGCACCCTGCGACCCCGGATTGGCGGAGGGGGCGAGGACGGGGTCCGAGCTGCCCCCGACGCTGTGAGCCTGTCCGAGGCCGGCGCCGACGATCGCGGCGACCAGCGCCGCAGCCAGGAGAGCCGTGAGGATCCGGGCGCCGCGTCGCGAAGGCGGGCGCCGCCGGGGGGTCCCGGAATAGTCCCACGGACCCGATCCCCACCCCCCGGGATATGCGGGCGGCGGATTCCCTGCGCCCCAACTCCCCGAAGCGGGGCCTGCCGCGCCCCACACCCCGCCGGTCGGGCCATGCGGACCCTGGTCCCAACGCCAACCCCCGACCGAGTCGTCCCAGACCCAACCACGAGAACCGGGTGCCGCCTGGACCCAGCGCCAACCGCCGGAGGCGCCGTCCCAGGCCCAGCCGCCCCGGCCGGGAGCAGGCTGGCCGGAGCCCCATCCTCCGGAGGAATCGTCCGGGCCTTCGCGATCTGCCTCCGACGGGGCGTATCCGGACCCCCAGCCGCCTGACGCCTCGGACGGATCGCGCCAACCGGCGGCATCGGGGGAAGTGGGCCAGGCAGGAGGTGGCGGCATGGACGCGCGGTACCCATCCTGCGGATCATGAAAATCGCCAGCCCGGGACCCGTCGCCAGCCTGCTCGTCGTAGCCCGACTGCGGGCTGTCACTCATGTCGCTCACAGTTCTCGCCTGGCTTCCTGGGGCTCGGTCGCGCGTGACACTCCGTCTCCCAGCAGGTTCCTACGGTTCTATCCCAGGGTACCCCGGACCCGGCTCTGTGCCTGAGCGGGAGGGTCAAGACCGAACAGCCCGGGCAGCTGTGCCATGTCCTCGAAGACCTCGGTCGCTTCGACCAGGTCCGAAGCCGGGGTGAGCCCACCGGCGTAGCCGAAGACGACCATCCCCGCCCGCTTGGCCGCCTCGACACCGAAGCGACTGTCCTCTACAACGACCGCCCCGGCCGGCGCAACGCCGAGGACGGCGCTGGCGTGGAGAAACAGGTCGGGGGCCGGCTTCGGTGCGGCCACGTCGCGGCCGCTGAAGACGTGCGCCTCCGAGAAGTACTCCATCAGCCCGGTCCGGCGAAGCATCCAGAGCACCCGCACCCGCCGCGAGTTCGAGGCGACGCAACGAGGCACGCCGAGGGCGGCGAGCCCGGCGACCACCTCCTTGACGCCCTTGACCGATGCCAGGTCTGTCTCGGCCAGTTCCTCGAAGCGGTCCCGGAATCGCGCGTCCCACGACTCCGGGACCGGGCGTCCGATGTGAGCCTCGACCTCTGCACGGAAATGGCTTGCGGACGTGCCGATGAACCGGCGGGCGAGCTCCTCCTCGGAGACGTGCCAGCCCAGTTCGCCGAGCAGTTCGGCGTTGACCCGGGCCGCCAGTGGCTCGCTGTCGACCAGCACGCCGTCGCAGTCGAAGATCACGAGTGCAGGTGGCGCATCGAAAGATGACAGATCCTCATCTACCGGCTTGTCAGGCATTGGGACTCGCCACCGGGACTCCGGCGAAGTTGTCGTAGGTGGCGAACTCCTCGACCGGTGCCCGCCGCAGCCGGGTGGGCTGGTGGACCGGGTGGCCGAGCGCCATACCGGCGACCACCGCAAAGTGGTCGGGGGCACCGAGCGCCGCCCGGACCTCCGGCTCGCGGCGCGTCAGCATCGAGGTGGTCACGCCCCCGAGGCCGTGGTCGCGAGCCGCCAGCAAGATGCTCCAGACGAAGGGGAATATGGACATGCCGCCCACCAGGCCGTAGCGGTCGAAGTCCCGATCGGTGGCGGCCAGCACCCGAAGGTCCGCGAGGACGACCAGGAGGACCGGGACTTGGTCGAGGTGCTCGGCGAAGTCCCCCGGCCCGGCGGCGGCCTTCTCGGCGATCGCCCTCGCCCCCGGCAGGGCCGCCTCTTCGGCCTGCCGGTCCGTGACGGGAGCCCAGGGCACCAGCCCGGCGCGGTTCATTGCCAGGTAGTCGTACCAACCGGGCAGGTAGAGGTCCCGGATCCGCCGGCGCAGCCCGAGGTCGCGCACGACGACCACACGCCACCCCTGGCGGTTCCCGCCGCTCGGCGCAAACCGGGCGACATCGAGGATCGAGGCCACCGTTGCATCGTCGACCGACTCGTCCGTGAAACGGCGCACGGCACCCGTGGTGCGGAGAGCGTCTCGTAGCTCCATCGGGTCTCAACCGTACTGGGAGCGTGTGACACTCATGTGGTGGTCGCTCCGAGGCGCTCGATCCGGAAGGCGCCGCGGCTGGTGCGGGCGCCGCAGCATCACGCCGCGTCGGGCGGGTGGCACCCGATCGAGTGGGGCTGCGAGTTGGTGGGCACGGCCCTGCTCCTGCTCGGCGGTCTCTCCGCTGTCTGCCTGGACTTCGGCCCGGCGAGCCCGGTGGCGTCGGTGGTGCCGAGCCACTACTGGCGGCTCCTGGTCACCGGCGTGCTCTTCGCCAGCACCGGAGCGGCGGTCACCGTGAGCCCGTTGGGCCGGCGCTCGGGGGCGCATCTGAACCCTGCGGTGACCCTTGCCTTCTGGTCACGCCGCCAGGTCCATCCCCACGACCTCGCCGGCTACACCGTCTCCCAGGTGCTCGGCGCCCTGGCCGGCACGGAGATCGTGCGCCTTGCCTGGGGCTCGACGGCCCGCGCCGTCTCGCTGGGCGTGACACAGCCTGGTCGCGGGCTCGACGCCCCGCAGGCGGCGCTCGTCGAGGCGCTCATGACGGCGATCATGATCGGCACGATCCTCGTCATGGTGTCCTCACCGCACACCGCCCGGTGGACCCCGTTCGTGCTGATCCCGGTCATCGCCATCCTGGTCTGGCAGGGCGCCCCCTATACCGGCACGTCACTCAATCCGGCGCGGAGCATCGGCCCTGCACTGCTCCTTCCCCGGCTCCATGACCTCTGGGTCTACCTGGTCGGTCCCCTCGGCGGCGCGATGGCCGCGGCCGGCGTCTTCAGCCTGGTCACCGATGCCGAAACCCTGACCGCCAAGCTCTACCACGACCCCCGCTACCCCTCGACGATGCGGACCGCGCTGGTCGCAGGCACCCACGCCTGATCGCCTCCGACGACGACGTTGGGTGAGCGGAGGATGTGGGTAGCGTCCGCGCGTGAGCGCCGCTGTCCAATGGGTGCCTGAAGGCCAGCCACGCCCCGCAGCCCTCGGTGTCGAGACCAACGGCATCAACGTCATCAGTGAAGCGGAGCGCAAGGGGACCCCGAGACAGCTCTTCTTTCCCTGGTTCGCGGCCAACGTCTCGGTCCTCGGCCTGACCTACGGCTCGTTCGTCCTCGGATTCGGGATCTCGTTCTGGCAGGCGATCTTCGCCGGGGTCATCGGCATCATCGCGTCGTTTCTCCTCTGCGGGTTCGTCGCGGTCGCCGGGAAGCGCGGGTCGGCCCCGACCATGATCCTCAGCCGCGCCGCGTTCGGGGTCCGGGGCACGAAGCTGCCGGCGTTCGTGTCCTGGGTCCTGTGCGTGGGCTGGGAGACGGTGCTCACCTACCTGTCGGTTGAGGCCACGAGCACCGTGCTCCAGCGTCTCGGCGTCGCCAGTGGCAACAGCGTCAGGCTGGCGGCCTTCGTCGTGGTCGCCGTGCTCATCGTGGGCGCAGGGGTGCTCGGCTTCGACATGATCATGCGGCTCCAGGGCGCGATCACCGTCGTCACCGCCGTCCTCACCGTGATGTTCTTCGCACTCGCGGCGAGCAAGATCCACTGGCCGGCCGTGTCGGGGCTGCAGGGCGGATCCGCCGAGGCGATGATCGGCGCCCTGGTGTTCGTCATGAGCGCGCTCGGCCTGGGGTGGATCAACTCCGCCGCCGACTACTCCCGTTACCTACCGCGCAGCGCCAAGGCGAGCGGGGTCATCGGCTGGACCACCTTCGGCGCGTCGGCGGCGCCGGTGCTGCTGATCATCATGGGGCTCTTGCTGGCAGGTTCGTCGAAGAGCCTGAACTCGGCGATCTCCGGGAGTGATCCGATCGGTGCCCTGGCCGCGCTGCTGCCCACCTGGTTCCTGGTGCCGTTCATGATCGTGGCGGTCCTCGGGCTCGTCGGGGGGGCCGTGCTCGACATCTACTCCTCGGGACTGGCGCTGCTGACCGTCGGGTTGCGGGCCCCCCGTTGGGTGGCGGCAGGCATCGACGGGATCATCATGGTCGCCGGGGCCATCTACCTGGTGTTCTTCTCCCACGACTTCGTGCCGAAGTTCGAAGGTTTCCTGACCACCCTGGCCGTGCCGATCTCGGCGTTCGGCGGCATCATGCTGGCCGACCTCTACCACCGCAGACGCCCTTACAGCGAGACGGATCTGTATTCCCCGGCCGGCCGTTACGGCAGCGTCCGCTACCTCTCGTTGGGCCTCCTCGTGGCCGCCACGGTGCTCGGGTGGGGCACGGTGACGAACACGGCGTGGGGTCGGGTGCTCAGCTGGCAGGGATACCTGCTCGGTCCGCTCGGGCTCGGCGGGAAGAGCGGAATCTGGGCACAATCGGACCTCGGGGTGGTGTTCGCCCTCGGCCTGGCGTTCGTCGGGTGGCTCATCCTCGGCGGATTCACGGTCCGGGCCCAGGAGGCCGACGAGGCCCCGAGCGGGTCGACCGCCCGTGTCGGCGCTAGCCGGTGAAGCGGAACTCGAGGATCCTCGAGGCCACGTCGGCGGCCAGTACCCCCGTCGCCGGGTCGTAGGACCAGGAGGCCTTCCCCTCGGAGAGGTCCAGGCCGGCGGGGGCGCCGCCCTCCAGATAGCCGAGGTCGGCGCGCAGCTCGTAGACCCGCTCGGCCGCAGCCTCGATGACGAGTCGCCAACCGGTCGGCCCTGCCGTGCTCGTGATCCGCTCGTCGACGCCGAGCCCGCCGGACCAGAGTCCGCGGGGGAAGGCGAGCAGCCGACGGACGCCGTCGCGTTCGGTGAAGTGGACAAAGTCGCCGGTGCCCCAGGAGCTCAGCGTGTCCACTTCGGCCGACAGGAGGGGGAGCACGGCGCCGGCGCGGACGAGCACCGGAATCTCTTCGATCGGGGCGGAGAGATCCACCCGCCGGCCACCTGCGAGCAGCGGGCTGCGGGCCGCGCCGGCGGGTTCCAGGCTGCGGGTGGCCGGGTCGTAGCGGGTCGCCCGCCACAGGTCGACGAAGTCCGCCCGCCGCGGGAGGTGGACCGAGCGCGAGCGGGCACCGTCGGTGAGGACGGGCGCCACGAGCAGATCGGGCCCGAGCCAGTACTGGTCCTCGAGGCGGGCTCCCTCGGCGTCGAGCGGATCGGCCAGGGCGAGGGCGCACATGATCGGCCATCCTGTCTCCCGGTAGTGCCGGTGGGCGGCCTGCAGATAGGGGTTCAGCTGGGTGTGCCAGGCGGCCCATCGAGCCCAGGTCCCGATGATCTCGTCGTCCCAGATCTGGGGCCGCCGGTAGTCCCCCAGGTCGATGCCCGCCGACTTGGTCCGCATCACGGGCGTCAGGCTGCCGAACTGGATCCACCGGCGGAGCAGCTCCGGGGTCAGGTGCTCGACGCTCGAGAGGAACCCGCCGATGTCGCTCCCCCACA
The DNA here is from genome assembly GCA_009785715.1 of Acidimicrobiaceae bacterium. Classification (GTDB taxonomy): domain Bacteria; phylum Actinomycetota; class Acidimicrobiia; order Acidimicrobiales; family Palsa-688; genus WQVT01. The sequence continues at coordinate 7,546 of WQVT01000041.1, forward strand.
TGGCCAGCCCGCTCGCTCCTGCCGAGAGCCCCTCGACCACCGCGGAGCTGAGCCCGTCCCAGCCCCACCCGGTGGTCGGATCGCCGCCCCAGACGATGGGCACGTGGCGGGGGGTGCCCGACCAACCGGAGCGCACGAACCGCGCCAGTGGACGACCGGTCCGGGCCTCGAGCTCGGCAGCAACGGTGGCGGCCGCTTCGTGGTACTCGGTGGCGTAACGATTGTGGCCGGCCGTCCCCGCACTCCCCCCGTCCCTGTCCTGGGCATCGAGCGGCGTGTATTCCCCGAAGTCCTCCATCCAGCCGTCGTAGCCGGCGGCCACCAGCTCGCCGGCAAAGACCTTCCACTGCTCCCTTCCCGCCGGAGCGGCGAAGTCGAATTGCGCCTCGGTCGTCGAGGGCGGCTCTCGCCCTCCGGCGTAGGCCTCGAAGCTGTACGGCGAGCCGTCCTCCCGTCGCTGCAGCCCGCCCGCCGCGGCCGCCGCCTCGAAGGCGCCTGCGTACTCGGCGCCGATCAGCGGGTTCAGATAGGAGAGAACGGCGAGGCCGGCATCGTGAAAGTGGGCCACGCGGGCACGTTCGGCGTCCTCGTTGCCAACCTGCGCCCCGAGCGGCAGGTAGCGACAGTGGGTCTCGGCGACCGACACCGGCGCACGGGCGGCGCGGAGTATCTCGAGCTGCCGGCGCTCCTCCTCGAGGGGGACGTGGTTCGAATGGCCGGTCTGGTACCACGGGCCGAAGTACCAGGGAGCCGCAGGCGCGGGCTGGCGGCCGGCTCTCCCGGTATACCGGCGGAGCGCGTCGAGCGGTGTCGGGCCGGCAAAGACGTGGAATCCCAACCATGGGGCCTCCGCCTCGAGGCTCCAGGTCTCGGCACCACCGGGGCGAAGGCGGGCGTAGCTGGTCTCGTTGTTGTCGACGGCGACGCCGACCCCCCGGGTCGAGAGCACCCAGGGCAGGGGGAAGTAGGTGGCGTCACGACGCTGACGGATGCCCCAAGGCGGGACGATCCCTTCAAGAAAGGGGTACTCGTACTCCTGATACGGGCCCTCCCCCACGTACTGCTCGACCACACCCTCGTCCCGGACGACCTCGTCGGAGCGCTCCCCGAACCCCATCCACGCCTCGTCCGGCTCGGCGACAAACGAGATCCCCACCGCCTCGACGGCCGAGGCGGAAGGCACGGGGCTCCCTGCTGCCGCCGAGGCCGACCCCGCCAGCAGCCGGATGCCAACCACCCCGTCGGCGACCGGGCGAAGCATGAGGCGGGGGCGCCGGCCGGCGGGGTCGTCGGTCTCGGCCCAGGCGTCGGTGGCCCCTTCGCCGGTGCCGAGGATCCACACCAGCCGGCGGAGGTGATACCACCCGTGAGCGGCGGGCGGGTGCTCGTGCTCCGGGCCGAGCGGGCTTCCCCCCGGTCCCGACCGCCAGCGCCGCTCCCCTACCGACTCGGTGGTCTGGTAGCCGAACCCGGACAGCGCGTCGCCGTTCGGCGAGGCCGGCCCGGGTTGCCCGGTGCGCAGGGTGGCGCCGCTCTCGACGTCGGTGAACTCGAGGGCGAAGGGGTCAGGAGTGACCGACAGCTCCAGCGAACCGGAGCGCAGCACGATCGACCCACCGGCCACCACGACAGACCGTAGTCGAGCACCCGGCGGCCGACGTCACCCCGCACGGCGGACGCATCGAACGAGCACTCAGTGCTGGACCCAGACGCCCTCCCAGAACGGGCTGAACTCCGGCGTGGTTATCCCCGGGCCGTGGACGGTGTTCGCCGAAATATTGTGGAACGGGCCGGCGAAGGTGAACGGGATATAGGCCTTCTGGCTCAGATAATTGAAGACCTTCTTGTAGATCTCGGCCCGCTTCTCCGTGTCGACGGTACCGGTCCCGGCGTTGATCAGCGTGTCCAGGTACTTGTCGTGGATGCCGCTGAAGGGGCCGTTGGAGATGCAACGCCAGGCGAGCCCGGCGATCCCGAGGGCCGGGTCCACGCCACCGCAGCCTCCCGGGACGACGGCTTGCCAGGAGTTGTTCCTCATCGCCGACACGAGGCTGGTGAGGTTCACCGAGTTGATCTGCACCTTCATCCCGGCCTGCAGGTACTCGCTCTGCATCGCCTCGGCCGTGAGGTCCGAGATCGCGAGGCTGGTGATCGAGAAGCTGAGACCCCCGAGCTGTTGGACCAGCGCCTTCGCCTTGGCGAGGTTGTAGGTGCGGTACCCGGGGACCTTCAGGTCGGGGAAGAGGCTGTCGGGGCCGTCACCGGTCTGCGAGATCACCCCGGTGCCCTTGATCAGCGCCTTGTTCAACGCCTCCGGATCGGTGGCGTAATAGATCGCCTCACGAGCCTTGATGTTGTTGAACGGCGCGATGCCGGTGTTCAACTGGATCGCGCCCGTTCCGGACCCGGGGATGGTCGTGACCGTCATCTTCGGGTTCTTCATCGCGGCCTGGACGACGGCGTAGGTCGGGACCTGCTGCTCGACCTGTCCCTGGCCGTTCTCGATGGCGTTGTACGCCGTCTGGTCGCTTCCGACGGCCGTGAAGGTGAGGTTGTCCAGGTAGGGGCGGCCCTTCTGCCAGTAGTGGGGGAACTTCTTCAGCACCAGCGTCGAGTTCAGGGTGTCCGAGACCACCTCGAAGGGCCCGGCGCCGACCGGCTTGACCTTGAACGCGGTCTCACCCATCTTCTGGTACGCCGTCGGCGATGCGATGAAATCGGGGGCAGCCAGGGCGAACGCCTCGACGATCGGCGCGTACACCTCCTTCAGGTGCATCACGACCTCGTGCGAGTTCGGCGTGGTGATCGAGGCCACCGGAAAACTCGTGAGGCAGCTGCAGGCGTTCTTCGGGTCGAGGTCGCGCTTGAAGTTCCAGGCGAC